>DATHXE010000128.1:0-11362 GCA_035459845.1 Tepidisphaeraceae bacterium
GCGTCAAGGGCGAGATCGTCAACGCCCAGCGCAAGGCCGAGCTCCTCCAGGAGATCGCCGCCGCCGAGAACATCGCCCTCGGCCAGACGATCGCCGTCGGCGACGGGGCGAACGATTTGCCGATGCTCGCGGCGGCCGGCCTAGGCATCGCCTTCCACGCCAAGCCGGTGGTCGCCAAGAGCGCGCGGCACAAGATCAGCACCCTTGGCCTCGACTCGATCCTGTATCTGATCGGGGTAAGAGATCGCGACCTGGTCGAGGGATAAGGGCGGCGCGTTCGCAGCCGCGTCCTCGCTCACTCCACACCGATCCGCTTGAACGCCCCCGGCTTCCAATACCGCAGCGCGATCGGCACCAGCAACACCACGTTCAACACCGCCAACACCGTCAAAAACCGCCAATTCTCCCACGGCCGCAACCCCGCCCCGGTCGCCACATACAGCGCGATCGCCGGCACATTTCCCAGCACCGTGCCGATCGCCACCTCGATCCAGTTGATCCGCGTCAGGCCGAACAGGTAGTTCGAAACCCCGAACGGGATCACGTGCGTCAGCCGGGCCGCCATCACGACCATCAGCCCGTTGTGGCCCATCTTCTCGTCGATCTCTCGCAGCCGCGCGTGCCGGGCCTCGAACTTCTCGCGCACCCAATGAGCCAATAACCCGCGCGACATCGCGAAGCTCGCCAGCGCCCCGAGCATCGCCCCGGCCAAGCTCCACCCCACGCCCGCGTACATCCCGAACCCGTACCCTGCGAGGATCTGCAGCCACCACACGGGCAGCAGGCTGCTCGCCGCCAGCACGTACAGCCCGACGAAGATCGCCGGCGCGGAAACCGGGTGGTCGGCGACCCACTTGGCGAACTCGACGCCCGCCGCGTGATGGTCGTGCCGCAGCCGCGCGCCCCACTCCGTGCCCAACAGCAGGTAGATCGCCGTCCCGATCAGCGAGACCAGCACCACAACGAGCCCGAGCCGCAACACCCCCGCGCCTCGGCGGGCGGGCGGCTGCGGCTCGGGCTCGGGCACGACTGACATCCCGGCGGTTATATCGCGCTCACTTCCCCCGCGTGAACTCCATGATCTTGTACCCCTTGCCGCCCGGCGGGAGCAGGAACCCGTCGGGGATCGCCGAGTCGTCCCCGCCGCCCGAGTCCCGCATGTCCATCCGCACGCCCGAGAACGACCAGTCGGCGGCCGCCTTCCCGAACTCCACCGGACGGAGCAGCAGCGTGTCGCCGGCGAGGTGGTAGATGCCGGTCTCCGTGTCGTCCGCCTTGGCCGGGTTCGTCAGCGTGTAGCGCGGCGGCTTGGCGGTCGCGTCCAGCTTCAACGTATACGCGATCGTCGTCGCCTTGCCGTCGATCGACCCCGTCACCGTCGCGCCGTCGGCCTTGACCACGATCGCGTGGTCGTCGCCCACCATCGTGTAGGACTTGTGCGCACCCGTGTTGATCCCGATCAGCCGCGACATCGTCCACTTCCCGACCAGCGCCTCGGGCTTGCCCGACACCGGCCCCGCGGCCGCCGGCTTCGGGGCCGGCTCGGGCGCCACGACGGCCGGCGCAGGCGCGTCCGCCGGCGCCAGCCGGGCCGCGAACACCCACCCGGTCGACTTCAGATCCGCCTCCAGCGCCACGCCCACCCACGCCCCGCGCACCTCCGTCACCACGACCCGCTGCCCCGCCGTCAGCGTGGCGACCGTCTTGGGCCCCTGCTTGAGTTCCGTCTCCATTGCGACCGCCGCCTTGTCCCCCGGTTTCCAGTCGCCCAGGGCCAGAGGCGAGAGGATCAGGCACAGGACGACGGCGGCAAGACGAGGCACCATCATGACAGGCTCCGGTAAGGGTTCGAAGGTCATTCCGACAGCCCCGAATGCGAAAACCTCCCCCACGACCGGACAGGACAGCGCGAAATGTTCCCCGAGGGCAGACGGCGGCGTGGCTCCGACCCCTGTCGGAGCTGCGCTGCCTATTTAATAAGTTCGGATTCGGTTGGGGGAATAATCAGGAGGCGGCGATGGACCTGCGGTTTCGCGACGACCCGGCGGACGAACGACAACAGGCCGCGGGCGGAACCTTGTTCCACGTGCCGCCCCGGCGGAACGAGTTCTTCGTCGGCCGCGAAGACCTCCTCACCGACCTCGCGGGCGAAATGGCCTCGGCCGATCTCACTCGGCACGCGCAGGCGCTGTATGGCCTGGGCGGGGTGGGCAAGACGCAGGCGGCGGTCGAGTTCGCGCACCGCTACCGCGACAAGTACAAGATCGTCTGGTGGCTCCGAGCCGAGGAATCGGCCGGCGTCTGGATCGACTACCAGCAACTCGCCCGCGCGCTCGGCCTGACCATGCCGCGAGACGCGTCGCTGGACGCCGTCCGCCAGCACCTCAAGCGACACCTCGAGGGGCGCGACGACTACCTGCTGGTCTTCGACAACGCCAGCGGCCCCGCCGGCATCAAGGACTTTATCCCTTCCCCCTGCCGGGGCGGCGCGCTCGTCACCAGCCGCAACGCCAACTGGGCGGGCGTGGCGCGCGGCGTGCCCGTGCACGGGCTGGCGCGGGATGAGTCCGTCACGTTCCTCCGCAAGCGCACCGGGCGCCGCATGGACGCCGACTCGTCCGCCCGCAAGCTCGCCCAGACCCTCGGCGACCTCCCGCTCGCGCTCGAACAGGCCGGCGCACTCATCGCCCAGTCGCGGATGTCGTTCGACGACTACCTCCGCCGGTTCGAAACCCAGTGGGCCGAGATGCTCGCCGCCCAGCGCCCCGGCGGCGACTACCCCGACTCGGTCGCCATGTCGTGGGAGCTCAGCTTCCGCCAGGCCGAGGAAGAACACCCCGCCGCCATCGCCCTGCTCAACCTCGTCTCGTTCCTCTCGCCCGACGGCATCCCCCGCCGACTGATCGAAGACCATCTGACGACGTTGCCGGAGCCGCTCGGCGATTTGGCCAGCGACCCGCGCGGGCTGGACCGACCACTCGGCGTGCTCGGGCAATACTCGCTGCTCGAACTCACCGGCGGCGGGTCGCCCGACGCGAGTTTCGACCTCCGCACGGTCGCCGCGCCCACCATCAGCGTCCACCGCCTCGTCGCCGCCCTCGCCCGCGACCGCCTCGGCGAAGACGACCGCCGCGTCTGGTCGGCCACCGCCGCCCGCCTCGTCGGTGGCGCCTTCGTGTTCGACTCGGCCGACGCAGCGACGTGGGCCGACGCCGGCGCAGTCCTCCCCCACGCCCTCGCCGCCGCCACCCACGCCCAGGCCGCCGGCGCGCCCGTCGAACTCACCTGCAACTTGCTCGACCAGGCCGGTCGATACCTCAACCGCTTCGCCCAGTACGAACAGGCCAAGGGACTGCTCGACCGCGCGATGGCCCTCTCCCGCCGCGCGTACGGCGACGAGTCCCCGCGCGTCTCACAGGTCGCCAACAACCTCGGCCGCGTCCTCGCGCGCCTCGGCGAGCGCGAGTCCGCCCGCCAGCACTTCGAGTGGGCCCTTGCCATCGACCGCAACACCTACGGCGACGCCGACCCGCACGTCGCCAGCGTCATGAACAACTACGCGATGGTCCTCCACGCCGGCGGCCAGCTCGACGACGCCCGCGCCCACTTCGAGGCCGCCCTGGCGATCTTCGAGCAGCACTACGGCGAGCGCCACCCCAAGGTCGCCTCGCTCCTCAACAACCTCGGCTACCTCCACCTGTCCGCCGGCGACGCCCAGTCCGCCCACGACCTGTTCGCCCGCGCCGCCTCCGTCGCCGAAGAATCCCTCGGCAAGTGGCACCCGACGCTCGCCGCCGTCTGCTGTAACCTCGGCCGCGCCCAGCTCAAGCTCGGCCACCCCCTGCTCGCCCGCGACCCCTTCGAGCGCGCCCTGGCGATCGACATGGCCGCGTACGGCGAAGCCCACCCCGACGTCGCCCGCGACCTCGACGGGATGGCCGAAGTCGCCCGCGCCGTCGGCAACGCCGAAGCGGCGACGGATTACGCGGACCGCGCGACGGCTGTCCGCGCCAAGGTCGCCGAGAGCGCCACGGCGGTGCCAGTGGAAGGATGAGCGTCTCGTGGCATGGGTACCGCCCGTAGGGCGATACCCGTGGTCGGCGCGCGGTTGCAGGAACAGCGCCAGACACGGGTAAGCCCCTGCGGGGCGTACCCATGCCACGAGAGCGCACGTTCGCAATCGACGCGCTCCCCTCCGGGCGGCGCTGCGCTTGCCCTGCGGGTCGCGGCTAAACGGGGACGGCTACAGTCGCTTCACCCCCTTGCCCGTCCCGGGTACGATGATCCGTTCTGTCTCTCCTTGCGCTGGTGAGATCGTCGCGAGAGGAAACGGACGTACCCATGCCCGACACTGACCTGGACATCCCCCCGCACAAGCTCCCCCGCCACGTCGCGATCATCATGGACGGGAACGGCCGGTGGGCGGTCAACCGCGGGCTCGAGCGCGTCCGCGGGCACCAGCAGGGCGCCAAGGTCGTCCGCGGACTCGTCACCGAGTGCGCCCGCCTCCGCCGCGAGTTCGGCGGGCCCGACTACCTCACCCTCTACTCGTTCTCCCTCGAAAACTGGAAGCGGCCGGTCGAGGAGGTCGGCTTCCTCATGCAGATGTACGTCGACTACCTCCGCCAGGAGCGGGCGACGATGATGGAGAACAACATCCGGTTCAAGCAGATCGGCCGGCTCGACCAACTGCCCGACCCGGTCCTCGACGAGATGAACCTGACGCTCGAGCAGACGGCCAAGAACGACGGCCTGGTGCTCACGCTCGCCCTCAACTACGGCAGCCGCGCCGAGATCACCGACGCCGTCCGCGCGATCGCCGAAAAGGTGAAGTCCGGCGACCTCGACGCCCGCGACGTGACCGAAGAAACCGTCTCCGAGCACCTCTACACCGCCGGCATGCCCGACCCGGACCTGCTGATCCGCACGGCCGGCGAGATGCGCGTGTCGAATTACCTCCTCTGGCAGATCAGCTACGCCGAGCTGTGGGTGAGCGACGTCCTCTGGCCCGACTTCGGGACCACCGAGTTGCACGCCGGCCTCCGCGCGTTCGCCGCCCGCGACCGCCGCTTCGGCGCACTCGGGCCCCAGGCCCGCGCGTCGAAAGCCTGACCCCGCGCCCGAACGCATTCGCAGGTTGGGCGACGCGCGCTCGGCCGCGATCGCGTTTAGCCGCGACCCGGAGGGCGAGCCTCAGGCGAGCCCGCAGGGGAGCGCGGCGAGCGACGGAGCACAATCCCGTTCGCAGGGCTGATTGCCCCGCCCCCGCCCCCTCGCGTACAACCGTCCACGGAAGGAGCCCGCCCCGTGGACGCATCCCTGCGCAACCGCCTCACCTTCGGCCCCATCATGCTCGCCGCCCTCCTCGGGCTCCTCCTCCTCGACCACTGGGTCCAGGAGCGCACCAAGGCCGAGGGCTGGGTCGTCGAGCGCGACGAACGCGTCGTCCGCCGCGAGTGGCGCATGGAGTTCGAGCGCCGCGGCCAACTCCCGCCCAAGCCCGAACCGCGCGACGAGGAACTCAAACCCCTCGTCTACGGCGTCGGCGGTGTCGGCCTCCTCGCCCTCCTGCTCATCATCCTGCCCCTCGGCACCCAGGAGGTCGCCCGCCTCTTCACCGCCGAGAACGTCGCCCCCTACAAGCTCATCTCCGCCCTCGGGTCCGGCGCGCTCGTCGTCCACGCGTTCATGACCCAGTTCCCGGTCTTCCGTCCGGTCGCCGCGTCCGCGTTCGCGTTCATCGTCGTCGGCGTCATGCTCGCCGCCGCACTCCGCCGCGCCTGGACCAAAAACACCCAGGGCGCCATCGTCGCGATGGCCGGCACCGTCCTCTCCACCCTCTACCTCGGCGGCCTCGGGTGGTTCCTTATGGCCCTCCGCGTCAAGTACAGCTTCGCCGCGTCAGGCGTCCACGGGACGACCATGATCATCGTCATGATCCTCCTGGTCGTGAAGTTCACCGACATCGGCGCGTTCTTCGGCGGCAAGGCCCTCGGCCGCCACAAGCTCATCCCCTGGCTCAGCCCCGGCAAGACCTGGGAAGGCTTGTTCTTCGGCGTCCTCACCGCCGGCGCCGTCGGCGCCGTCCTCGCCACCTTCATCAACCCGCCCGTCTACCCCCTGCCGTGGTGGAAGGGCTTCATCTTCGGCGCCGTCCTCGGCGGCATCGGCCAGCTCGGCGACCTCCTCGAATCCCTCATGAAGCGCGACGCCGAGGTCAAGGACAGCGGCAAGCTCATCCCCGGCTTCGGCGGCATCCTCGACGTCATCGACTCGCCACTGCTGGCGGCGCCGTTCGCGTACCTCATGTTCAGCGTCTTCTGACGCGGATTCACACGCGCCACGCGCCCCGCCATTTAGCCGCGACCCGTAGGGCAAGCGCAGCGCCGCCCGCAGGGGAGCGCGTCGGACGACAAACCACGTCAGCACGCGGTCGAACCCCCAACTGCCCTGATCAGGGCGAAATACACGCGACCCTTGCAGGGTTAATTTCTCGGGAAACCGCTGGCCGTCGCGGACGGCCCCGAAGTAGCATGTCCGTAGCGAACCCCGCCGCGCACGCGGGGCTCGCGTCACGTCTACCCGACCCGGAGAACAATCATGCGCCCGACCCGTCTCGCTACGGTCGCCCTCGCGCTCGGACTCACCCTTTCTCTCACGCCGCCCGCCTTCGCCGCCGGCAACGTGAATTCCGCCCGGAGCCGCGTCAGCAGCGCCGAAGAAAAGGTCGACGGCCCCCGCCGCGGCGAGGTCGAGGACATCCTCAAGGACGCCGAAAAATGGCTCGACGGCCTCCCCGCCGCCGAGCGCGCCCCCTACGACGCCCGCATCAAGGCCGTCCGCGAGAAGCTCGCGACCATGATCACCCCCGAGGACGAGCGCAAGGTCTCCGCCGCCCGCGGCAAGATCCGCCAGGCGCAGGGCCAGATCAACGACAAGCAAACCTCCGGCATCGAGGACACGTTCAAGACCGCCGAGAAATACCTCGACGGCGTGCCCGACAAGTTCCGCGCGCCCGTGATGGCCGAACTCCAGGCCGTCAAAGACAAGTTCGCCGCCGGCAAGCCCGCCGACACGACCAAGCCCGACGTAACCAAGACGACCACGACCACCGGCACCGGCACGACCGGTACGACGACCGCCAAACCCGACGTGACCAAGACGACGTCCGGCGTCGGCACGACCGGCACCGGGTCGACGACCACTTCGGGCGTCACCGCCACGGGCCTCGACAAGGAGGCCGCCGCCAATCTCGGCCGTGCGAACGACCGCCTCGCCCTGGCGCGCAAGAAGATCGCCGACGAGGATTTCAAAGACGTCAGTTTCGACACGATCGCCGCCGAACGCTATGCCCGCGAGCTGCCGCCGGCCGTGAAAGAGGCGATCGCGAAGGAGTGCGCGGCCCTCATGGAAATGAGCCAGACCCTGGCCGAGGCGAAGGAGAAGCGCCGCAGCGTGACCTCCGAGATCGAGCGCCACCTCCGCTCCGCCGAGTCCTTCCGCCAGTCCGCCGACGCCCGCATGTCCGCGGACTCGATCAACCGCGCCACCCTCCGCCTCGCCGACCCCGAGGCTCGCAAGTGGCTCACCGGCTCGCAGGTCCAGCAGTACGAGTCCGAGCTGGCCACCGTCAAGACCAAACTCGCCGCCGACAACAAGTCCGAGGTCCTCTCCCGCGCCGGCGCGCTCGTCGACAAGCTCGAAGAACAGCTCAAAGAAGACCCCTTCAAGGGCAAGGAGCAGCGCGCCGCCTACGAGGCCGCCAGCTCGATGGAGAGCGTCCAAAAGGGCATCACCAGCTGGCTCAAGGACCTCCCGCCCGACGACGCCGACCGCAAGAAGCTCGAGGCCCGCGTCGACGCCGCCCGCGCGAAGATCGCGACCGCCGACGCCGCCTGGGGCAAGGCCCAGGTCGACGCCGAGGTCGGCAGCGGCTGGGAGTACATCCAGAAGGACATCGCCGGCTGGGAGGCCGAGACCGTCGACCCCAAGGCCCAGCCGCTCGACTTCCCCCGCCTCGCCAAAACGGAAAGCGCGATCCGCCGGATCCGCTTCTGGCTGGACGACAAGCGCACGAAGGAGATCCGCGAGGCCAACAAGGGCGACGCCGTGCTGACCAAGACCTACACCGACGCCGAGGCCACCCTCGCCCAGGCCGCCGCGAAGCTGAGCATGGCGTACAACGCCGTGCTCGAGGCCGCCGAGAAGATGCCCACCCCCATGCGCCGCTTCGAGACCGACCGCCCGTCCCAGCTCGCCTACGCCGCCGACGAGGCCTTCCGCGGCACCAAGCACCACGCGTCCGACGTCGCCCGCGCCAAGAAGCTCGACGACCGTTGGAAGGCCGAGCTCGCCGCGATCATGAAGGCCCGCCAGGAGCTCTACGACAAGCTCGCCAAGGAGGCCGACATCAACTGGCCCGGCATCGCCGCCCGCACCGGCGCCAAGGACGGCATCGACCCCAAAACCGCCGCCCCCGGCCAGGTCGTCCAGCTCAAGGCCGTCTACAACCGCTCCGGCTGGGACTTCGGCCGCGACTTCGACTTCATCGTCCGCATCAACGGCGTCCCCGTCGCCGGCAACTACGACCCCCACGTCCTCAAGGCCCTCGAACACGCCTGGTACGAGCTCAAGCTCGACGTCAACGACCGCATCACCTGGGACGTCGTCGGCGTCGTCGAGGGCCCCGGCAAGGTCGGCCAGCGCGTCACCGTCACCCTCCGCGACAAGGACACGCGCCTAGAGATCGGCAAGATCGAAGAGTACCGCCCCGAGGACTGCGTGAAGATCCGCATCATCGCCCTCCACGCCGGACCCGTCGCGGAGGGACCCGCGAAGTAGCACGCGACCGGTACATCACCCGCCAAAAGCCCACGGAGCTCGCTCCGTGGGTTTTGTCGTTTCCGAGACCGCTCCACCTCTCCCGAGCTTGATTCCGCTCTCCCCGCGCGTTCAGATGAACCCCCGCACTTCTCTCTCTTGCCCAACCGGAGGTATGACATGTCGAGCACCTCGCGCCGAACACTACTATCGTCGTCCGTCGCGATTGGCGCTGCGCTTGTCATGGGCAGCAAAGCTGCCCAAGCCGCGCCGGGCATCCCCGCGGGAATCGACGTTCCCCCCGACACCTACAAGGCCACCAACCTCCGCATCCGCCAGTCCGTCATGGGCTGGTGCTTCAACCCCATGAAGGCCCCCGACCTCGCCCGCCACTGCAAGGCCATGGGCATCGTCGGCATCGAGGGCATCGGCAAGGAGCACTACCCCGCCGCCAAAGACCTCGGCCTCGAGATCTCCCTCGTCGGCAGCCACGGCTTCGCCAAAGGCCCCGTCTCCCCCGCCAACCACGCGTTCTGCGAGAAGGCCCTGCGCGACGGCATCGACCTCGCCGTCGCCGTCGGCTCCAGGCGCGTCATCACGTTCACCGGCATGCGCGACCCCGCCATCAAGGACGACGAGCAGGCCGCCAAAAACTGCGTCGACCTCTGGAAGAAGGTCATCGGCTACGCCGAAGAGAAGAAGATCCTCCTCTGCCTCGAACACCTCAACTCGCGCGACAACTCCCACCCCATGAAGGGCCACCCCGGCTACTTCGGCGACCACGTCGACTTCTGCGTCGACCTGATCAACCGCGTCGGCTCCCCCAACATGAAGCTCCTCTTCGACATCTACCACGTCCAGATCATGGACGGCGACGTCACCCGCCGCCTCCGCCAGCACAAGGACGTGATCGGCCACATCCACACCGCCGGCGTCCCCGGCCGCGCCGAGCTCACCGACGACCAGGAAGTCAACTACCCCGCCGTCATGCGCGCCATCGTCGACCTCAAGTTCGACGGCTACGTCGCCCAGGAATTCATCCCCACCTGGGAAGACAAGATCGCCGCCCTCCGCCACGCCGTCCGCCTGTGCGACGTCTAACGTAGGGTGGGCACCGCCCATGGCTCGCGCGCATCGCGCCGACTGTAAAAGAGGGAGCCCAGCGACTTGTCGCGGAACGGAGTCGAATGCCGCTCGTTCGCCGGCGCTACCGCTCTTGTCGCGCCGCCCACATCCCCAGATACGCCCGCTCCACGTCCCCCGCGAACCGCCGCCCGTCCGCCAACGCCGACCCCATCAACCGCCCCCGCAGCGTCCGCCGGTGCTCCCGCCGCCCCTCCGCGTCCGCCGCCAGGTGCGCCGCGACCCGCACGTAATCCGCCGCCGAGTGCGCCACCCACCCGGTCAATCCCAAGTTCGACAAGTGGCTGAACCCCGCCCGGCTCACCGGCATCTCCCCGCACAGCGTCACCAGCGGCACCCCCATCCACAGCGCGTCCAGCCCCGTCGTGTGCGCGTTGTACGGGAACGTGTCCAGCGCCACGTCGACGCGGTTGTACGCCGCCAAATACCCCGCCCGCGGCTGCGGCGCCACGAACTCCACGCGCGCCGCCGCGTCCCGCACCCCGCGCGCCGCCAGCACCTCCACCGTCCGCCCCCGGTGCCGCCCGCGGTCCGCCAGCAATAACAACCGCGAGCCCGGCACCGCCCCCAGCACCCGCGCCCACAGCGCCAGCACGTCGTCGTTCGTCTTGGCGAACGACCCGAGCGACCCGAACGTCACGCACCCGTTCGCGTCCGCCGGCGGCGCGCCCACCGCCACGTCCAGCCCGAGCGGGTCGTAACACCAGAACGACCGCGCGAGCCGCACGCACGCCTCGCTCGCCGGCGACGCCCGCCCCGGCGGGTCCAAATACGGGTCGCTCAGCCGAAAGTCGATCGCCGACAACCCCGTCGTCGACGGGTACCCCGCGAACGTCACCTGCACCGGCGCCGGCCGCCGCGCGAACGCGGGCAACCGGCTCTGCGACATGTGCAGTGTACAGTCGACCAGGATGTCCACGCCGTCCGCCCGCACCCGCTCCGCCAGCCGCGCGTCGTCCATCCCCGACGTGTCGACCCACCCGTCGCACGCCGCCCGCAGCCGCCCGGTCAGCGCGTCCGCCGGCAAACCCGAGTCCGCGTACGCGATCACCTCGAACCGCGCGCGGTCGTGCCCTTCCAGCAGCGGCGTCAAATTCCGCCCGACGACGTGGTCGCGCAGGTCCGGCGACACGTACCCCACGCGCAGCCGCCGTCCCGCCGACGGCGGCTCAGAATCGACCACCAGCTCGCCCCCGCCGCCCGCGAACACCGGCTGCGTCCGCCACTCCCCGCGAAACGCCCCCGCGTGCCGCCGCTCCCACTCCCGGTGCTCCTCGAGCAAATGCCCCGGCGTGATCCGCGGATGAAAGTGCAACTGGTACACGAAGTTCGAGTGCAGCACCCGCGCCGCCCGCGCGGCCGCCGGGTCCCCGCCCGCCGCCGCCTTCGCCGCGTGCGC
>DATHXE010000129.1:0-7588 GCA_035459845.1 Tepidisphaeraceae bacterium
GGAGGTTCCGAGATCGGAACGTGACTTGATCACTCGCTTTGGTGCGTCCTTTACGATTGGGTTCTTCCGTTGTTTGGGCTGTGAGCGCGCGGTGCGCCGGCGTCGTCGAGCGGGTTCACGGGAGCAGCCGGGGCGGCGACCGCCGCCGCTGGCGCGCCCGTCTTCTTGAATACGATCCACTCGCCGCCCGCTTCGAGGCGGAGGGCGGTCCCGTCCCACCGGCCGTTGATCTGGACGGGGTTGCCGCTGGGCCCGCGGAACGCGGCGCGGATCTCGCCGTTGCGCTCCTCGCCGACCAGCGGCGCCGCCGGGCCACTTCCCTGCTGGACGGTGCCGTCGATCCGGCCCTCGCCGCGCATCGTGATCACGATCGGCTCGCCCTTTCGCTCGCCGACGTACACGCCGTCCATATTGACGGCCCACGCCGCGGAAGCGGGGATGACGGCGGCGGCACACGCGACGAATAGTTTCTTCAAAGCGTTCATGATGATCGATCTCCTGCCGAAATTGGCTACCGGAGCTACGGAGCCGGGGCGGCGATCTGGCGGCGGATAGCAGGATATTCGCAAAATTGCACCGCCGCCAATGAAAAGTATCGGCCGGGGAGCCATCCCGCATTCGTCGTCTGGCGCGACCTTTGCGAACTATTTCTTCCGTTGTTTGGGCTGTTGACGCGCGAGACGTTCCCGCGCGGGTGGCCAGCCCGGAAAGGAACTCGACCATGTGCAAAAGCATTCTGAGCGGCGTTCTGGGCCTGGCGTTGACGGCGGCCGTCGGTGGGTGCGGCGGGCTCGACGGTGATTACGACCGGGATGACCACGACTACGGCCGTCATTACGGCACATCCGGCCGGTACGACAACGACCGGTACGACTACAACCGGTCGTCGTCGGACTACGCGCGGACGGCGGGCGACCGGAATACGCGGATCGCCGATAAGGTCGACGACGGGCGAATCAACGGCACGGCTCGGTCGTACGAGGAGCGTAAGGCGTCTCGCGCGGCCGACGAAGGCTATCCGGGCGCGGCGCGGCGCGAGGCGGAGTTGCGGAACGAACGGCTGGACCGCTAACCCGTCACTATCCGTTGTAGACTGACCGAAAGTGAAGAACCCATGGGAATCGTCCCGTGGGTTCTCTCGTATCCAATTGAACGCGGCGCCGCGCCCGCCCGAGGGATCAGGCGTTCCACCCGTGCCGGTCGCGGACTTTGATCATCGCGCCCAGGATGTCGTTCCACGTCTGCTGGTTCATCATCGTCGCGTTGGGGAACATGCACCCGTCCCAGCAGATGTGCTTGACGGCCCTGGTCGGCTGGCCGGCCTCGTCGCGGAGCCAGAAGCCGGCGGCGTGGGGAATGTCGAGCTTGCCGGTCGGGTCGTTGACGGGGCAGTGGCGGCCCGTCTTATCGTGGCTGCCGGAGCCGTGCACCGTCGCGTTGTTCTGGGCGACGTGGAAGTCGATCGTCCACGGGCGCAGGGCGGCGGTCAGCTTCTTCAGCGCTTCGTCCAGTTTCGACTTGTCCTGCCAGTCGTAGTTCTCCGGCAGGATGGCGTCCTCGGGCGCGTTGTAGCCCATCGTGTAGAGGAGGGTGTGGGCCATGTCGGCCTGGAAGCCGACGGTGCCCTTCATGTCGACCATCTCGAGGAGCTGGACCATGCGGCGCCAGGAGTGCATGCCGCCCCAGCAGATCTCGCCCTCGGCGGCGAGGCGCTCGCCGTGGCCCTGGGCGACGCGACCGGCCTCCTTGAACGTCTCGGCGATCCGCTGCTGATTCCCCTCGGGGTCCTTGTACCAGTCGTCGACGCCGGACGCCGAATCGATGCGGACGACGCCGTACGGGCGGGCGCCGAGTTCGCGGAGCGTCTTGGCGATTCGGCACGCCTTGCGGACGGATTCGACGAACAGCTTGCGCTCGGCGTCGGTACCCATGGCCGGCCCGCCGCCCGTCGGGGGCCAGACCGGCGCGACGACGGAGCCGACCACGAACCCCTTGGCCTTCACCTTGTCCGCGACCTTCTTGAGGTCGTCGTCCGAGATGTCGATGTTGATGTGCGGGTCGAAGAGGAAGATGTCGACGCCGTCGAACTTCTGGCCGTTCACTTCGGCCTTGGCGGTCAGGTCCAGCATCGTGTCGAGGTCGATGAACGGCTCGGCCCCGGGGGAGCCCTTGCCGACGAGGCCGGGCCACATGGCGTTGTGAAGCTTGGGGTACTGGTTGGGCATGGGGTGGTTCCTCGGTCAGTGGTCCGTATTCGAGAGGTGACGTGCGGAAGATAACCGCGCGCGCGCACCGCGGGCAAGCGATGACGGGCGCACGGAGAGTGCCACGCCCTCTCGTTCGGCGTTCGCGCGTTAGCGTGTCCGGGGGGAGCGGTGGTTCGAGAGGCCGCGCCGTGCGCGCGCCGGCGCATCCGCACGCGCTCGGGCGTGAACTCCGGACATCGATCAGCGCCGTCCGCCGCCACCGGGCGGGCCGCCCGGCGAAGAACCGCCACCACCCGGCGAGCCCCCGCGCGACGGTGACGACGGCTGGTACGGCGTATAGGTGGGGGGCCGGTACCCGCCCGGCTGCGGGGGCGTGTACCCGCCTCCGCCGCCCGGTTGCGGGAAGCGCGGGTTGCCGAAGTTCGGCTGGTTCGGCTGGCCATAGTTCGGCTGGCCGTAATTCGGCTGATTTGCGTTGGGGTAGCCGGGTACCTGCGGGTTGTAACCGCCGCCGTTGTACCCGCGCGGGTAGCTGGGCGTGGGCGGCGGGGCGTACGAATAGTAATTCGTCGAGTAGCTGCGCGACGAGGCGCTGAAGCCCGCCGGCCGATACCCGCCGACGCCGCGGCTCTTGCCCCAACCCAGGGACGGCAGCTCGGGCGGGCTCACGCTCATCCAGACCATGACCAGCAGCATCGCGATCCCGCCCGCCGCGCGGAGCGAGTAGCCGGTCCAGTACCGGCGCGTGTTGCGCCTGGTCTGGGCCTTTTCCTCGGCCTCGGCGGCCTTGTCCTGCCTGGGCTCGAGGTCGGTCAGCGGCTCGAGCCCGACCGCGCGCTCGATCCGCTCGGCGTGCGTCGTCAACTCCGCCGTGGCGCGGTAGAGCAGGTCGTAGTACCGGTCGACCAGCGCGTTGCACGCCCCGTGGACCTCGACCGGGTCGTTCGCCTTGGGGGCCTTTTCGACCAGCGCGTCGGCGACGGAAATCCCCGCCGTCCCGTGCGCGAACGGGTACGGGATGTCGGCAATCTCCGCGCGGAACTTCCCGATCGCGGCCGCCGCCTCCTGGCCGAGTTGGATGATGCGGTTGACCAGCGGCGGGTGCGGGTTGGCGTCGTCGTAGGCGGACATGAACATCTGGATCGACAGGCCGATCTCGCGGACGCGCTCGACCGGCTCGGCGTACGGCTGGAGCAAGTGCACCAGGCCGAGCAGCTGCGTGAGCGGGCGCGTCGTGTTGCCCGACGTCACCTCGGCCGACGGGTCACCCCACGGGGGGGTTTGCGCCAGTCGCATCCCCGCAGTCAGCCGCCGCCGCGCCGACGCCTCGAACGGGATCAGCCCGTGGAGCGACTTGAGCCGAAGGGGGTCGTGCTTTCGCAGCTCGCGGTTGGCGGCGTTCGACAGCTTGTTCGCGCCGGCCGAGTAGAACAGCCCGGCGAGCGAGATCTTGACCCGGTTCACGACGCACGTCGCGCCCGACGACTGGTACTGCTCGGCTGCGGCGCCGGCGGCGTCCGCCAGCGCGAGCATCTCGCCGCGCGCCGCGACCAGCTCGTCGATCTCGGCCTGTTCCTCGCCCGGGGCCGCCGGGTCGAGCGCGGCCGCGGTCGGCAGGATCGGGCGGGTCGCCACCATCCCGTGCCGGAAGAACCGCCGCAGCGCCTTGAAGTTCTCCCGCTCGCCCTTGCGCTGCTCGACGAGCTCGGCGGTCGGGACGAGCTTGCCGGCGTCGAGGTCGGTGTCGAGGATCGCCCGGTACAGCGCGACCGACCCGTCCTTCGCCTGGGCGTTGAAGTCGCGGAACAGGACCTTGGCGGCGACGTCGCAGGCGAGCAGGCCCGGCGCCGCCGCCGCCTCGACCGCCCGCCGCCGCTCGGCGTGGCACGGGTGGGTGTCGAACCACCCGGTCTGCTCCTCGTCCTGGAGCTTGAGGATGTCGGCCTTGTGCTCGGCCAGCTGCCGGGCGTGGGCCACGATCAGGCGGGGCAAGTCGTCCGCCAGCCGCCGCTGTTCCCACGCGTCCGCCAGGTCGTAGCGGGCCCGCCGGGCGGCGATCGACAGGAACAGCATGAGCCGGGACGTGGTGAGGAAGGCGCGGGTGCCGGCGATCTCGGCTTCGAGGCGGTCGGCGTCGAACTCCATGCGGCGCAGGACGCCGCACGTCAGCATCTCGCCGACCGTCATCAGGAGCCACAGCACGCCGCGCGCCGCCTCGACCATCCACCCCGCCGCCCAGAAGACGATCCGGCCCAGGCGGTTGCGCGAGTACCGCAGGCGCTCGAGCTTCTCGTCCAGCCGGTCGCGCTCGAACACGACGCGCGCGAAGAACGCCACTTGCAGCCGGATCAGGTACGACCCCTTCATCCCGCCGGTCTGGCGGAAGTGCCCCAACTCGTGCGCCAGGACGCCGGCGAACTGGCGGACCGTCATCGCCGCGACCAGCGGCAGGCCGAACCGGAGCACCAGCCCCTTGCCGATCGCGCCGGTGATGCCCGTGCGCTTCAGGCGCGCGTGGGCGTTGGGCTCGCAGTCGATCTCGATCAGGTCCGGGCGGCGGGCGCCGGTCGCGTCGGCGAGCTTGTTCACGAACGCGAACAGCAGCGGCTCGTCCTCGGGCTGCAGCGCGATCACGCCGTCCTTCCCCGGCTTGCGGCGGAAAAAGACCGGCTTGACCAGGAACAGCAGCAGCGTCCCCGCCAGCAGCGCCATCGGCAGGTGGAAAATGAAGTACGGCCCGTGCCGCAGCGACACGAACGTCTGGAACACGTGCCACGCGAGCAGCCACCCGAGGAACGCCAGCAGTGCCAGGTACACCGCCGAGATGACGACCAGGAACGTCGCTACGCCCGCCAGTGCCCAGCCGTAGCCGGCGGGCGGGGGCGTGTGGGGCACCTGGATGTCGAGCGTCGAGAGGATCGCCTGGCCGGTCGGGCGGGTGGCCTTGGCGGCGGCGGCGGCCGGCGCACGCCGGACGGTAGGACCCGCGGCCGGTGGAAACGACCCCGGCGGAAGCGTCTGAGACATGTCGGCCCCACATCACGAGTTGGCGTCAACGGAAGCGACCCGCCGGGCGACCGTCGGCCGGGGGTCGGGCCGGAATCTACCGGATCGGCACGGGGGGATGCCAGTCATTTCCGACCGGGTGTTGGGGGCTCACGACACCATGGGTTTTCGTCTGTCGCGGCCTCGCGACGACGAATCTCACCGAAGTGAACCCGCCGGCGGATTGACGGTCATTGCCGTGCCGGGCGCAACTCCTACAATCCTGCGGTCGAACGTCTCCCCCCGATCCGCCCGAAAGTAGCCGTATGCCGCTGCCCTTAACCGTGCTCCCCGAGGCCCCGCCCGTGTCCGGCCGCAAGCCGTCGTGGCTGAAGATGAAGATGCCGGGGGGCGACGAGTACGCCAAGCTCCTTAAGCTGGTGAACGGCCACAACTTGCACACGGTCTGCCAGTCGGCCAAGTGCCCGAACATGGGCGAGTGCTGGGCCGCGGGCACGGCGACGCTGATGATCCTGGGCGACGTCTGCACGCGGTCGTGCGGGTTCTGCCACATCGCCACCGGCAAGCCGCCGTTCCTAGACTTGGAGGAGCCGAAGCGCGTGGGCGACGCCGTGCGCATCATGGGCCTCAAGCACGTCGTCATCACCTCGGTCAACCGCGACGAGCTCCCCGACGGCGGCGCGCAAATTTGGGCCGAGACGATCGACGAGATCCGTAAACAGTCGCCCGGCACGAGCGTCGAAGTGCTCATCCCCGACTTCTGTGGCGACTGGGGCGCGCTCCAGAAGGTGCTGGACGCGCGGCCCGAGATCCTGAATCACAACATCGAGTCAGTCCCGCGCCTTTATTACAAGGTGCGACCGCAGGCGAAGTATCGCCGGTCGCTCGATTTGCTGCAGATCGCCAAGCGGCAGGGGTTCACGACCAAGACCGGCATCATGCTCGGCCTGGGCGAGACGGGCGACGAAATCGACTCGGTCCTCGACGACCTGGTCGCGATCTCGTGCGACATCCTGACGATCGGCCAGTACCTCCAGCCGACCGCCAAGCATCTGCCCGTCGACCGGTGGGTGCACCCTGACGAGTTCGCGATGTGGAAGCAGCGCGGCGAGGAGCGCGGCCTGCGGCACGTCGAGAGCGGGCCGATGGTGCGGAGCAGCTACCACGCGGAGAAGCAGGTGCACGCCCACGCGCGGGTGTGAGGGTCAGCGCCGCGTCCCCTCGCGCTCGTACCCGCGGATGATCATCCCCTCGTCCCCAATCTCCACTTTTACCCTTTCCACCAATCCCGGTGGGATCGGCGGGGGCGTGCGGTTGTTCTTGGTCTGGGCGATCACCGCCGTCCGCGGCTCGCGCGCCAGGACGCGCGCCAGTTCCTCGGGCGTGGTCGCGCGCGGGGCGGTCGTGCGCAAGTTGAAGATCAGCGGGTAGCTGACGTTCTCCTTGCCGTAGAACACGTACGGGCCGTCGCCGAACGCGCGCCGCAGGTCCGCCGCGGCCGTGCGGTGCGTGACGACCTCGAGCGACGGGAACCACCACCCGAACACCCCGCCCATGATCAGCCCGCCCGACACGGCCAGCACGCGCGTGGCCGCCCACAGCCCGCGCCGCCGCCAGACCCAGATCGTAAGCAGCCCGGTGACCAGCACCGTCGCGCCCATCACCAGGTCGACCGTCTTGAGCAGGTCGCGCTCCTTCCGCCCGGCGTACACCAGCCCTGGCGCGGCGGCCAGGCACGTGACGACGGTCCCGGCGATCACGATCACCAGCCCGAACCGGTCGCGCGGGTCGGCGGACTTCCGCCGGGCCCACTCGATCGTCGCCGCGATGATCACCGCCGCCGGCCCGGCCATCGGCAGCAGGTAGTGAAACTGCTTGTTCCCGATCAGGCAGAGCGGGACGAAGATCACGGCCGCCCATACCGCGAGTGCGCGAAATCCGGCGTCCCAGTCGGCCCCCGCGCGGGGCGGCAACATCGACAGTCGCTCGCCGGTAGCGTCTCCTTCCCCGTCCTCATTTGACCTCGCCGCCCGCCGCGCCGCCCACTGCTCCCACAGGCGCGTGCCGAGCCAGATGGTGCCCAGCACGAGCACCCCGCTCCACGGGGCCGTCCCCTTCAGCATCTCTGGGAAGTAGGAGTAGAACGACCCGGGGTGGTCTTCGCCGCCGGTCGTGACGGCCAGGTAATTTCGGACCTCTTCCCACTCGGGCTGGAGGCGGAGGTAGAGGTACCACGCCCCGCCGACGACGATCGCCGTCACCAGCGCGCCGGACGAGCCCAGGCGCGACAGGAACCGCCAGTCGCGCTCCATGGCGGCCCATGCGACGGCGAACAAGAGCGGGAAAACCGCGGGCAGCCCCTTGGTCAGCGCCGC
>DATHXE010000130.1:0-11755 GCA_035459845.1 Tepidisphaeraceae bacterium
GGCGTGGATCACGCTGACGCTGGCGGCGTCGACGCCACCCGACCCGGCGAAGATCGCGAAGATGGGGGCGATCGTGGCCGGGGCGTACGCGCTGGTGGCGATGATCCTGACGCACTGGCTGCCCGAGCCGCGGCCGGAGGACGAGGGGCACGATGGCGGGCCCGTCGCGTCGGGCGTGAACAACCCCGGCGCGGTGCCGACCCAGCTCATGGCCGAAGGCCCGCGCCCGTAACCCACGCCGACTCCTGTGGAGTCGGAATCCCGCGAAGCGGGATCTACTTTGGTGCACCGAACATGAGCAAGGGTGCGTCCAATCCGCGGTTGCTCGACGCCGCGCTGCGGGCGGTGGCGGATCTGCGCCCCCTGCCGGCGGGCGACCTGACCCCCCTGCTGCGGCCGCACCTGGGGAGCACGTCGAACCTTGTCGTTGGGAAGGCGGCGGAGCTTGCGCGCGAGAAAGCGCTCGCCAATGTGGCGCCGGACCTGGCCGCGGCGTTTTGGCGGTTCATGAGCGACCCGGTCAAGACCGACCGCGGGTGCGTTGCCAAGGAGGCGATCGGGCTGGCGCTGTATGAAGTCGGGGCGGGCGGGGACGAGGTCGAAAAGGTGCTGCTGGCGGGGATCCGGCACGTTCAGAAAGAGGGGTCGTACGGGCCGCCGGTCGATACGGCGGTCGGTCTGCGCGGGTGGTGCGCGATGGGGCTGGTGCGCATCGGTCGGCGGCACGTGCACGAGGAGTTGGCGGATTTGCTCGCGGACCCGGAGGCGCAGGCGCGGATGATGGCGGCGCGGGCAATCGCGTACGCGGGGCACGATTTCGGCGTCCCCCTGCTGCGGCTCAAGGCGAGGACGGGGGACGTCGAGCCGGCCGTGACGGCGGAGGTGCTGTCGGCGCTGGCGCGGCTGGCGCCGGGGCGGTCGATCGACGTGCTGCGGGATTTTCTGCGGGATGCGGACGACACGGTCGCATCGGCGGCGGCGCTGGCGCTGGGCGAGACGCGCCGGCCGGAGGCGCTGGAGGCGCTTTGCGACTGCTGGCGGGCGGTGATGGACCCGGTCACGCGGGCGAACCTCGCGCTGCCGATCGCGCTGACGCGGCTGCCGGCGGGGGTGGAGTTTCTGATGGAGGCGCTGGCGGGGGTGCCGGAGGGTGTGGCGGTGGAGGTCGTGCGGGCGCTGAAGATGTATCGGGGGGATGCGGGGGTGAAGGAGCGGGTGGGGCGGGCGGTGGAGGGGCGCGGGTCGGGGCGGCTGTCACGGGAATTCGAAACGGCATTCTCCTGATGGGATCCGGAATTGGGTCAACGACGCGGTTTGGTGTCCGTCCCGCGACAAGTCGCTGGGCTCCCTTTAAGATGTCCCCGTGCCCGACGCCGTTGCCCCACGCCGAGTTCAGCAGTTGTCGACCGCGCTCGAGAACCGGATCGCCGCGGGCGAGGTGATCGAGCGGCCGGCGTCGGTGGTGAAGGAACTGATCGAGAACGCGCTGGACGCGGGGGCGCGGAACATTCTGGTGGAGATCGAGGACGGGGGGCGCGAGTTGATCCGGGTGATCGACGACGGCCACGGGATCCCGGCCGACGATTTGCCGCTGGCGTTCGCCGAGCACGCGACGAGCAAGATCCGCACCGACGACGATCTGTTCCGCATCGGGACGATGGGCTTCCGCGGGGAGGCGCTGGCGTCGATCGGGTCGGTGTCGCACGCCCGGATCTGCTCGCGGACGGCGGACTCGCAGGCGGCGTGGGAGGTCGTTAACCGCGGGGGCGAGTGCTCGGCGCCGCAGGCGTCCGCGGGGAACGTGGGGACGGTGCTCGAGATCCGCCATTTATTTTACAACACGCCCGCCCGGCGCAAGTTCATGAAGGGCGCGCCGACGGAGATCGGGCACATCTCCGACACGGTGCTGCGACTCGCATTGCCGCACCCGGGCGTGTCGTTCACGCTGACGCACAACGGGAAGAAGTCGCTGCACCTGCCGGCGACGGACCCGACGAGCCGGCTGCTAGAGGCTTGGCCGGACGACTTCCACGAGCAGCGGCTGCCGCTGGACGCGCGGGACGCGGAGGTCAAGATCCTGGGGCTGATCGGACTGCCCGCGCTGGCAAGGCCGACCGCGAAGTACCAGTACCTGTACCTGAACGGCCGGCACATTCGCGACCGGTTCATCCAGCACGCGCTGCGGGAGGCGTTTCGGGGGCTGACCGAGCCGGGGCGGCACCCGGCGGCGATTTTGATGCTGAACGTTCCGCCGGGGGATGTCGACGTGAACGTGCACCCGACGAAGATCGAGGTGCGGTTCAAGGATTCGGGGCGGATCCACGGGCTGGTGCTGTCGGCGGTGCGGGAGAAGCTGCTCGGCAGCGACCTGACGCCGCGCGCGATCCCGTTCCTGGCGGACAACGTGGAGCCGGCGGACCGGCTGGACGTCCGGGCGACGCTGGCGAGTTTTTTCCAGAAACTGCCGGGTGATTTGAACGCGCCCGCCGCGCCGGCGGCGATGACGACTGACGCGTCGTCCATCGCCCCCGCTTCCCCCCTTCCGACCCTGCCCTCGACGGCCATCCAACTCCACAACAGCTACCTCGTCACCGAGACGCCCGAGGGGATGCTGATCATCGACCAGCACGCGCTGCACGAGCGGATCATGTACGAGGAGCTCAAGGCGCGGGTGACGCGCGGGCCGCTGGAGAGCCAGCGGATGTTGATCCCGCCGACGGTGCCGGCAACGACCCGGCAAGTCGCGCTGCTCGAGCAGATCCAGCCGCTGCTCGGGCGGCTCGGGATCGAGGTGTCGCCGTTCGGGCCCGAGACGCTGGCGGTGCACGCGTTCCCGACGTTCCTGGCGCGGGTGGACCCGGTGGAGTTCGTGACGGACCTGCTGGAGCGCGGCGAGCAGGAGCTGCTCGATTTGCACGACGAGGAGCTGTTGCACGAGATCCTCGACATGATGAGTTGTAAGGCCGCGGTGAAGGCCGGTGACCCGCTGACGGCGGCGGAGATTCAGGCGCTGCTGGCGCGGAAGGACTTGGTCGACCGGAGCAGCAATTGCCCGCACGGGCGGCCGACGACGTTGCGACTGTCGCTCAGGGATTTGGAGAAGCAGTTCAAGCGGACGGGGTTTTAGTAGATTGACCGTGCGGTGCGACTGTCTGATCGGGTCGGCATTACTCGTTCGGGTGATTCGGTCGCGGGGCGGGCGGCGTAGACTGTGCGGGCAGTGCTGCACATCGTGGCGTGGGTACCGTCCGTAGGGCGATACCCGTGTTCAGCATCGATCGCGCGAAACGCGCTCCCCTGCGGGCGGCGCCGTCGCTTGCCCTCCGGGTCGCGGCTAAACGGAGCGCCGTATAAATCGGACGCGTGTGAACGATCGAGATAACCCACGGAACAAGTTCCGTGGGCTTTCCGGCGCGCGATGCTCAGTGGTCAGTAAACGGAGTCGGTCATGATCTCACGCTTCGTGTTCATCGTGGTCATGTGCAGCGCCGCCGGTGCTCTTGCGGCGCCGCCCGCGAAGCCGAACGTCCTGTTCATCGCGGTGGACGACCTTCGCGACTGGGTCGGGTACCTGAAGCAGAACCCGCAGACCAGGACGCCCAACATCGACCGGCTGGCGGCGCGCGGGGTGGCGTTCACGCGGTCGTACTGCGCGGCGCCGGTGTGCAACCCGTCGCGGGCGGCGCTGATGTCGGGATTGCGCCCGTCGACGACCGGCGTGTACGACAACGGCAACGACTGGCGCACCGTCATCCCGCCCGAGAAGATGCTGACGACGACGTTCCGCAACGCGGGCTACTTCGTGGCCGGGGCCGGGAAGATTTACCACGGGGCGTACGACCGTACTTCGGAGTACGACGACTACAGCCTCGGCGGGGGCGCCGGCAAGGGAAGGAAGGCGGCCCCGGAGGCGAAGAAGATCGTCGGCGATTCCGACGGCGTGGGCGGGATCAGATTCGCGCCGCTGGCCGGTGGCGACGACGCGCTGCCTGACTACCACATCGCGAGCTACGTGATCGACCAACTCGGGAAGACGCACGACAAGCCGTTTTTTCTGGCGTGCGGGCTGCACAAGCCGCACATGCCGTGGAACGTGCCGCAGAGGTATTTCGACTTGTTCCCGCTGGAGTCGATCCAGCTCCCGCCGACGCTGAAGGACGATCTGGCGGACCTGCCGCCGGCCGGGGTGCAGTTCGCCAAGCCGCAGGGCGACCACGCGAAGATGGTCGAGTCCGGCCGGTGGAAGGAGGCCGTGCGGGCGTACCTGGCGAGCATCGCGTACACGGACATGAACGTCGGCCGGGTGCTGGATGCGCTCGACAAGTCGCCGCACAAGGACAACACGATCGTCGTCTTCTGGGGCGACCACGGTTGGCATTTGGGCGAGAAGGAACACTGGCGGAAGTTCGCGCTGTGGGAGGAGAGCACGCGGTCGCCGCTGATCGTCGTCGCCCCCGGCGTGACGAAGGCGGGCGGCGTGAGCGGCCGTACGGTCGACTTCATGTCGCTGTACCCGACGCTGTGCGATTTGGCGGGGATCGCGATCCCCAAGCACGTCGAGGGGGCGTCGCTCAAGCCTCTGCTGCAGAATCCGGACGCCGAGTGGGCCCACCCGGCGGTCACGACGTACAAGTTCAACAACCACACGGTGCGGACGGAGCAATTCCGGTACATCCGCTACGCGAACGGTGACGAGGAGCTGTACGACCACGCCGCGGACCCGAACGAGTGGAAGAACCTGGCGGCGGACGCGAAGTATGCCGAGGTCAAGGCAAGGCTCGCAGGGCACCTTCCCAAGACGAATCACAAGGACATCGGGAACTCGGGGAAGGCGCAGGATTAGACGCCGGCGGGCTCGGGTGGCGACGCGACCGCACCCGCGGACGGCGACTGCGACGGCGTCGTGGCCGTGGCCTGTGCAACGTCCAGCCCGCATTCCGGACAGCGCTCGGGCGTCCCGCGAAGGTCGTAACCGCAGCGGACGCACAGACCGTGACGTCGGCGTCGTCGGGCGCGGCTGTTCCAGACCCATCTCGGCCAGTCCACGATCGCCCACCGAACGGCTCGAAAGACTGACCGGGCGACGCGCATCGCGACGGATGCCGCCCGCCCGACCGCGCGCTCTACCAGCGCCCGCCGGCGGAACAATTCGGCAGTGATCAAACAGAGCAGCCCGAAAAGCGCGACGTTCTCCCACCCGAGTTGGAGACCGGAGCGGCGAGAGAAGGTGTCGTCCACGCTGAGGCCGGCGCCTCGTGGATTGACGATCGGGTACGCGAGCAGGCCGACCAGCGCGGCCCATCGCGTCCACAGGGGATACCCGCGTCGGCGCGCCCACCGCCAGGGAAGGATTGCCAGGACGGCCGCGTAGAGCCACCACGGGGTGGTGACCGTGATCGACTCGTCCGTTCGCCATTCGAACGCGCCCCACCGCTCGCTGTCGTTCACACGTGCCCGAAACCGGTACCACCCCCGTTCGGGGCGCGGTTCCGACCAGACGTAACTCAATCGGTCCCCCTCCCAGATGAGCGAGTGCGTGGCGGTATCCGTCGTGTACGAGCAGCCGCCGGCCATCCGGTACGACCCCCACTGGTGTACGACCCAGACGAACAGGAACAGGGAGACGAGGGCGAGCGCGTTGTCGATCAGGGTCGAGGCGCGGCGGAACATGTCCGGATCATACCGCGCACTCCGAGCGGTGCGGTGCGCGTTCACGACCGCTCGTCCGACGTGCCCCCGACGCCCACGACCGCCACCGCCCCGAGCACGGCCATTCCGCCCAGGACCGTAAGCAGCGTGAGCTTCTCCGCCCCGAACGCGAGGGAGAAGGCGGTCCCGAAGACGGGCTCGGTGCAGTAGACGACGGCCGCGACGGCCGCGGAGACGCGGGGTTGGTAGCGGTTCATGAGGGACAAGGCCATCACGCTGCAGAAGACCACGAGGGAGCCCATGGACCACCAGAAGGTGACGTCGGCGAGGACGCCACGCCAGGCGGTGGTGGTCCAGACGTTGGTCCGCGCGACGGCGAGGCCGGTGATGAGACTGAGGGTGCCCGTGGTCGTCAGCATGATCAAGGTCATGCCGGCGGAGTTGACCGGGGGGCGCGGCGGGATGCGCTCGGCAAGTGGAGCGTCGAAAAGGGGCGCATTGTCCCGTTCGGCGGACGATCGCCCGAAATGATCGACGGCGAGGATCTGCGCTGTGAACAGGACGGCCGCGGCAACCGTCAGCAACTCGCCCAGCGCCGCGACCGGTGGACGGACCGCCAACGTGTGCTGGGCGACCTCTTGGCCGCCCTTAGGCCAGCTGAGCATCACGACGCCGATCACGGCGACCGTGACCGCGAACCAGACGACGACGCCGACGCGGCGTTTGAGGATCGCGGCTTGGCCGACGGGGGCGAAGACGACCGCGAGGGACGTGAGGAAGGCGGAGACGGAGGGGAGCGTCCAGACGAGCCCCATAACTTGGAGGAGCATGCCGGCGCCGAAGAAGGTACCGACGACGACACCGGCGCGGAGTTCGCGGGCTCCGAGCATCCGGGGCGGCGCTTCGGGCAGAGCCCGTGCGCTGTGCCCCGGCTCGTTTCGGGCGCGCCCGAGACGGCGACCGAGCGCGACGACCAGCGCGTAGACGCCTGCTGCGAGGAGGAACCGGACGCCGTTGAACACGCCGCGGACGCCGAGCAATTCGGCGCTGGCCCGCTCGGGGAGCATGTGGCGCTCGAACGCGCCCGCGGCGATCTGCATGACGGGGAAGGAGTAGCCCCACAGGACGCAGCAGACGACGAGCACGCCGACGCCGGCCAGGACGTGACGGCGGCGCTCGCGCGCGTCGGCTTGGGTTTCGTATTCGAGGGTTGGGTCGGTCAGGCGCGTCTCTCCCACGGACGCGGAGTTGTATCCGCGCGGGTGTCGAAATGACACGAGATGCGTCCTGCGAACGCCAAGCCCGCTGAAGCGGGCTCGCCGATTGCGTCACCCCGCTCACGTGCCCGATGCCTGCACCAATGGACAATGAACAATTGACCATGGACAATCCCCCCTTCCATGTTCCTCCGCCTACTCAAAGCAAAGATTCACCGCGCGACGGTCACGCAGACGGACGTTAATTACCACGGGTCGATCACGATCGACTCGAATTTGCTCCGCGCGACGGGGCTGCTTCCGAACGAGGCCGTCCTGATCGCCGACTGCGATAACGGGAACCGGTTCGAGACGTACATCATCCCCGGCCCGCCGGGATCGGGCGTGATCGGGGTGAACGGGGCGGCCGCCCGGCTGACCAAGACCGGCAACAAGCTGATCATCATCGGGTGGGTGTACGTGGACGCCGACGAAGTCAAGTCGCACCGCTCGCGGGTGATCATTGCGACCGAGGAAAACACGGTCGCCGAGACGATCGACCACGCGACGAGTCCGGAAGAACCGTGGGAGTGAACAGAAGTGCTGAGTGCTGAGTGCATCAGACTGCCTCGCCACAGGACTCAGGACTTAGCACTCAGGACTTCATTTAGCACTCAGGACTCCCTTCGGAATGAACGGGCCGCGCCCCCCTACAATCCCCAGCATGTACCAAGAGCTTTTCCGCATCCCGTTCATCGACCGACCCGTCTACGGGTACGGGCTGATGCTCGTCCTGGCGTTCGTGTTCGCGTCGATGCTGATGAAGTACCTCGCCCGCCGGCACGGGCTCAACGGCGACCACTTCGTCACCGCGTCGTTGCTGGGGCTGGTCGTCGGCGTCGTCGGGGCACGGCTGACCCACGTTCTTGAGAACTGGTCCGCGTTCACGGACCACCGCCTCTCCGTCTGGGAGAACTTCAAGAACATGATCAACGTGTCGAGCGGGGGGCTGACCTTCTTCGGGGGGTTCCTGTTCGCCACGCCCGTCCTGATCCTTTACGCGATCTGGCGCAAGGTCCCCGTCCTCCGCGGGATGGACATCGTGGCGCCGTGCCTGATGGTCGGCCTCGCTTGGGGACGGATGGGGTGTTACCTCAACGGGTGCTGTCACGGCGAGGAGTGCTCGCTTCCCTGGGCCGTGCAGTTTCCGTACGGGTCCAACGCGTTCATCGAGCAGTACCAGCGCGGCGAGATCAGCCTGGACCCCCGCCTGCTCGACCCGAACCCGAGGCACGTGATCGAGACGCTCCCGTCGATCGACGGCCACCGCAATTCCGGCCTGGGCGAGGTCCTGCCCCGGCCGCTGTCCAAGGAACAGATCCGCGGGAACGCCGACCTGGAGGCGCTGGCGGCCAAGTACCGCGCCCATCCGGTGCACCCGACGCAGCTTTACAGCGTGTTTAACGCGGCCTTCATCGCCGCAGTCTGCGTCGCCTTCCTGGCGCTGGCGCCGGCCGCGGGGCGGGTGTTCGCGCTAATGCTGCTCCTGAAGGGGATCTCCCGGTTCGCCCTGGAGATGGTCCGCACCGAGCCGCCCGTCTGGGGCTTTATGAGCTTCTCGATGGTCGTATCGATCGGGCTGGTCGCCGCGGGGATCCTGATGTGGGTGGTCTGCGGCATGATCGCGCCGCGGCGGTCGTCGGGCTCCGCCGGGACGCCACAGGCTCGGCTGGGGACGGCGTAGCGCCGGGGGGACCGTCACAACCGCTACGAGCGCCCAACCGTCTTCGCGCTCGGACGCATCACCGGCGTTCGATTTCCTTGCGGCGCGCCGCCCCACTCTGATACCCTGCCCGGCCTCATGCCGTGGGTGAAATCATGTTAAGTGGGACGCGCGCGCCCGTTATGGAACAGCTGCTGACCTCTCGAATGGCGCCGCCCGAGCGCCGCGCCCGCATTGCGCGGTGGGACCTGGCATACGTCGTCACCGCGCTGGCGCTCCTGCTCGTCGTTCTCGCGACGATCCGCGGGGGCACGCGCGGCGGGGACTACTGGGAGCACGCCGCCGTCGTCCGCGAACTGGCCGCCCATCCCGCGCAGCCGCGGCACCCGCAGCTCGCGGTCGACGCGCCCCACGCGTTTTTCTCGCCCTACTCGCTGACTCTGGGGTTGCTGAGCCGCGCGACTGGGTGGTCAGCCGACGCCACGCTAGGCATCGCCGCGCCGGTCAACTTCGCCCTGATTTGCCTGGGGTTGTGGCTGCTGGTGCGAAAGTTGACGCCCCGGCCGGCCGCCCCGCTGCTGGCGCTGCTTTGCGTCATCTTCCTGTGGGGCTGGCACCCGCCCAAGTGGAGCAGTTTCTTCCACCTGAGTGACATCGGACACGTGACGGCGTACCCGTCGGCGTTCACGACGGGGATGAGCCTGATCATGTTCGCCGCGCTCCTCCCGGGCCGCGAAACCGCGAGCCGCGGGTCGGGCGTCGGCGGGGCAATCCTGACGTCGATCTGGCTCGTGCCCTGGTCGGCGTTCCTGCTCCTGACGCACGCGCCGACGGGGACGATGCTCATGTGCGCGGGGCTTGCGGTACTCGCGGTCGCGAAGTTTCCCGGGCGCTGCGACCTCACGATCCCGCGGCGCGTCGCGCTGGTGCTGGCGATCCCGCTGGCGCTCGCGCTGGCTTGTGCGTGGCCGTATTTCTCGCTCTGGCGGCTATTGCGCAGCGACCAGGCCGCGTTCGCCGCCGCCAATGCGGAGCTGTACGACCCGTCGATGGCGGCCCGGGTCGCGCTGGCGCTGCTGGGCGTTCCGGTGATCGTCGCGCGGCTCCGCGCCAACCCGCGCGACTTCCTCGGGCTGCTCACGCTCGGCCTGGGCCTGGGGTACGCGGGCGGGCTGGTGACGAATCAGTTGAGCCTCACCCGCGCGCTGCCGATCTGCATTCTGCTCCTGCAAGTCGCCGTCGGCATCTGGATCGCGACCTGGCTCGGTACGTTCCGCGGGCGAATGATTCCGCGCTGGCGCCCGGCGACGGTCGCGTCCGTGGTGCTCGCGTTTTCGCTCGTGGCCCAGAGAGACGCGCTCTGGTTCATGCTGCCGTACTATCGCGATCAAGACGAACTGCTGTTCGTCCAGCAGCACGTGAAGGCCGACGACGTCATCCTGGCAGATATGGCGGCGAGTTGGATCATCCCCGCGTACACCGGGAAGGTCGTGGCCGCCGACCACCCGCTGGCATTCGTGGCCGATCACGAGGCACGCCGGGCGGACGTCAATCGCTTTTTCGACCCGGCGACGCCGCCGGTCGATCGGGCGGCAATCGTTCGGAAGTACAAAGTCAGGTTCATCCTGGCCCGGCCATTGAACGACGACAGCGTTCGAGTGCAGATCGAGGGGATGGGGGCGACCGTCGCGAATCAGGATGGGGTGCGGCTAGTCGAAGTTCGTCAGTAACCAGCTTCACGGTTTCCGACAGCTCGACAATCGATGTAACTCGATCTCAGGTCAACGGTTGTGACCTGCGAATCGACCACCAGTTGATATCCCCTATAGGAAAGTAGTAGGATTTTCCTCACGGGCCTTGCAGAGCGGATTCGACGTCCCTATTCTGTTCGGCCCCACCTGAGGAATCGATGAGCATGACTTGGAAAGAGAAGCTTGCGGGCCGCATTGTTGACCCGCTCGGCCCCGAGATCGACGCGTTCGAGGCGCAGATCGTCTTGCGCAAGGCCGGGAAGATCGACGAGAAGGTCTTCGCGGAGACCCGCCTCCGCCGCGGAGCGTATGGCCAGCGGTATGACAACGGCCAGCGGCACGACGGCATCGCGACGCAGAAGCTGCCGTACGGGTCGCTCACCAAGGGCCCCGAGACGTACTGGGACGCCCCGGGGATGCAGCGGATCAAGATCCCGTTCGGGGGGCTCACGCCCGAGCAGATGGTCGTGCTGGCGGAACTGGCCGAGGAGTACTCGGACCAGATCCTGCACGTGACGACGCGGCAGGACATCCAACTGCACTTCATCCACATCGAAGATACGCCCGACCTCTTCCGCCGTCTGGCGGCGGTCGGGATCACGTCGCGCGAGGCGTGCGGCAACTCGGTGCGGAACGTGACGGCCTGCCCGATCGCGGGCGTGTGCAGGACCGAGACGTTCGACGTGACGCCGTACGCGAAGGCGACGGCGTTCTACCTGCTGGGCCATCGTGACACGCAGGACTTCGGGCGCAAGTTCAAGATCGCGTTCAGCGGCTGCGAGCACGAGGCGTGCGCGCTGGTGTCGATCCACGATTTGGGCGGGATCGCCAAGGTCACGGACGACGGCAAGCGTGGGTTCGCGATCTACGTGGGCGGCGGGCTCGGGGCGGTGCCGCACCAGGCCAAGCTGATGTTCGACTTCCTTCCGGAGGAAGAACTGCTGCCGATGTCGCGGGCGATCGGGCGCGTGTTCGCCAAGCTCGGCGAGAAGAAGAACCGCAACCGCGCGCGGCTCAAATTCGTCGTGCAGAAGCTGGGGCTGGAGGAGTTCAAGCGGGTCGTCCTTGAAGAGTACAAGGCGATGCCGGAGGACCCGTCCTGGCGGACGCACTTCGACAAGATCCCGGGCTGGAAGGAAGAGGCGGCGCTGCCGACGGTGCAGGTGAACATCCCGTCGCGCCAGCCCGAAGGGTACGCGGCCTGGCACAAGGGGAACGTCTACAAGCAGCGGCAGGCCGGTTACGCGACGGCGACGGTGTACCTCCCGCTGGGCGACGCGACGCCGGACCAGTTCCGGGCGCTGGCCGAGATCACCCGCAAGTACGCGGGTGGCGAGACCGCGAGCAGCGGCGCCTACTGCCGGACGACGGTCGAGCAGAACCTGGTGCTCCGGTGGGTGCCCGAGGGGAAGCTGGTCGATTTGTACACCGACCTG
>DATHXE010000131.1:0-7224 GCA_035459845.1 Tepidisphaeraceae bacterium
GGCTGGAGCACATCACCCTCTACGTGCAGTCGCGCTTCTACTGGGATGCGGACCTCGATGTAGATCAGGTGCTCGACTAGTACTGCACGCTGTTTTACGGCCCGGCCGCGCGGGCGATGAAAGAGGCGATCGACTTCGCCGAGGCCAATCTGGCCTATAAGGACGTGAGCCGCGGCCGGGGCCGGGGAAACCCGATGAACGTGTCGTTGAAGACCGCGCTCGCGTTGCGGGCCCTGCTCGACAAGGCGAAGGCGGTGGCGGGCGACACCGTCTACGGGCGGCGCGTCGGGGCGGTGATCTCCGAGCTCCAGCCGACGGCGGAACTCGTCGCCAGGTACAAGGCCAGGGACACCGAACTCGCCGAACAGCGGGCCAAGGCCCCGCTGGCGGTCGGGGTTGACGGCCCGGACCTGTCCGCGGCGATCGCGCACAAGTTGAAGGCCAACCGGGGCGGGAAGGAAGCCGTCCCGGGCACCACCTTCAAGCTCGCGTGGGACACGGACGCCCTGCTGATCGAGATCCACTGTCAGGAGCCGGACATGGCGCGGATCGTCGTCGCCCCCGACGTCGTGAGCGGCGACCACCTGGCGGTCTCCCTCGAGACGCCGAACCACGCCTACTACCACCTCGAGGTCAACCCGGACGGGAGACTGGTGGAAGGCAACCCGTCGGGCAACTGGAAGTCGCTCGCCGAGGTCAAAGCGGAACGGGGCGCGGACTTCTGGCGCGTACGCGTTCACATCCCCGTCGTCGGACACGCGGAGGCAGATGCCGATCCGCGGCACCGCGTGGCGGGAGCCAAGCCTACGGAGGCCGCCCCCTGGTACTTCAACGTCGGGCGACTCCGAAACGCCGGCCTCAAGTCGCCCGAGCAACAGGCGTTCTCCCCGACCGGCGGTTCCTGGCACGTCCCGGGAAAGTTCGGCAAGCTCGAGATCAGACAAAGCAAGCCCCAACCGTAGTCGGCGTCGGGGCCGACCGACCTGTGACGCCGCTCGCCCCCCGGATCGCCAACGCGGCGCCCAACGCCGGCCCGGGCGGTCCGTACGCCGGGGCCGGGCGGGACCGGTGCGGCCGCACCGCGGAAGGCCGGTGTTCCACCGCCGACCGCGTCAGAGGCTGGAGGAGGCGGGGCATCCGCCGGCGTGCAGTCGACCAGGGCGCCCGCCCACGCTCGTGTGCTGTGTGCCGGGACCTAGGTCCTGCCTCCTCCGACCTGTGTACCGCCGCGTCGCAGTTCGCCCCCTCCCAGCACCGGCGGCGCCCCGACCGGCGGGGCCGAAGGCATGCTTCGCTCGACGATCATCTCTTCAGGCGTCACCGTGAAATCCAGGCTCCCCCGCGGCACGCCGAGCACCTCGTAATCGATCTCGCTGTTGATCTCCGCGCCGAGCATCAGCACCAGCGCGTCGAGGTAGAAGAACAGCAGCAGGACGGCCACGCCGCCCACCGTCCCGTACGTCCGGCTGTAGCTCTCCTTGCCGAACTGGTTCACGTAGAACCGGAACACGAACGACAGCAGCAGCCACACCCCGATGGTGAACACGGCGCCCGGCGAGAACCACCGGAACCGCTGCTTCACCGCCACGCCGTACCGGTACATGATCCCGACCACGCCGAACATCAGCGTCAGCGCCAGCGCGTACCGGGCCGCGTTCCAGAGGTAGACGACCCAGATCGAGTACGACCAGCCCTTCTCGTCCCAGTATTTGAGCGCGTATTTCGTCCCCAGGTTCCCGATCGGGATCAGCAGCAGCACCAGCAGCACGAGGCTGGCAACGATGACCGTGAGCCCGATCGCGATGACCCGCCGCTTGACGATCCCGCGTCCTTTCTCGACCTCGTAGCAGCGGTCGAGCGCCGTCATCGTCATGTTGACGCCCCCGCTGGCCGCCCAGATCGTCACGATCAGCCCGAGCGACAGCAGCCCGCCCTGCGGCTTGTCGATCACCCACCGGATGTTGTCCCAGATCGCGTCGGCCGCGTTGGACGCCAGGTAGTAGTGCAGCGACTCGGGGATCTGCTTCTTGGCCGCCTCGATCGCGTTGTCCGGCAAGTACGGGACGAGCGTGAGCAGGAAGATCAGGAACGGGAACACGCTGAACAGCCACGAGTACGCCAGCGCCGCGCCCCACGTCAGCAGGTGGTCCTCCCCGACCTCATTCCACACGCGCGCGGTGAACTTGAAGAACCCCACCCGTCGAATCACCCGCGGCACGTCGCTCAATCGAGCCATGGGGGGCATTGTCGGGAGCGCGGGACGCGACACAAGCCGGGCGCGGCCGACCTTATCCGGACACTCCCAAATCGCTCGCACATCCCCCGCACACCGCCCCCGTCCCCCACTTCCGCGCCACGTCCCGGATCACCGACCCGCACCGCGCACACCGCTGCCCCGGCGTCGCCTCCACCACCACCGCCGCCGCCGCCCTTGCATCGTCCGCCGCACCGCCCCCCGACGCCGGCGCCCCGAGCGTCCCGCTGCCCGCCTTCTTCTTCTTCGCCGGCGATGTGGCCCCACCGACCACCCGGGCCCTCACCGACCCGTACACCCACGCCGGCCAGAACAGCGAGAGAAAGATCATGACCCACATCATCCCCTCGCCCTCGTACGTCTCGCCCGGCTTGGCACTGCGACACAGGCCCACGAACATCGCGACGAACGCGATCGCCATGCCGGCCGCGTAACACGCGATCAGCACCACCACCCACTTCGGCATGTCCGCCAGCGACATTTCCGCGATCCAATTCATGCCGGCGATCTTACCACACGGCATCTCGTTCGAATAAATCGAACCCCCTCACAGACTCGCCGCCACCCACTCCCAAACCTCCTCCGCCCCCAGATGCCCCAGGTCGGCCGTCTCCCTCACGTGCACGTGCGGCCCCATCGGCCGCCACCGCGCCACGTTGCTCGCCGGACCGTAGATCGCGAACGTAGGCGTCCCGATGATCCCCGCCAAATGCGCCGGCCCCGAGTCGTTGCACACTACCGCGTCGGCGACGCCCAGGTGCGTCAGCAGCTCGACGAAGTCCTTCGGCTCGACCACCTCCGCCACCGCCTTGAAGTGCGCCAGGTCTTCCGCCGGCAATAGCTCCTTCTCCGCCTCCCCGATCAGCACGCGCACGTGTCGCCGCGCCTTGACGATCCGCCGGACGAGTTGGACGAAGTGAGTCCAATTCTTCTTGGGCGACCCGCTCCCCGGGTGCACGACCACCGTCCCCTCCGGCGACCGCTTGTAACCCACGCCGCGCGTCGCCACCGCCTTCATGATCTGCTGGTACGCCGTCCGCACCGCCGGCGACGATGCGAGCTGCTGTTCGAGCCATTCGGAGACGTGGCCGGGAAACGGGTCGTCATCCCCCGGCCGCGGCGACAGATGAGTAACCTTCGCCTCCGGATTGATCGCCGCGACGGCGGCCGACCAGTTGTCGCCGGGCGTCGACACGAACGAGTAAACCGAATGCGCGCCTTCGATCATTTTCCGCGACGGCTCCGGCAGCTTGGCCGGGTCGCCGTACAGGTGATGGAACGCGCCGCCGTCCACATCAGCCGACTCGACGCGCAGCGCCTTCTCGGCCAGCTTCCCCTTCCCCCCCTGCGCGACGTAGACGATGCGCGACTGCGGGTGCAGCCGCCCCAGCGCCAGGGCCAGTGGCCAGGTGACGACGAAATCCCCCAGCGCCCCGGCATGAAAAATCAACACGTTGCGTCGCAGCACGCCACAAGGATACGCAGGCGGGCGAGATGTCGCGAGTCGGGGGGCGGATCGCGACACCACGGGAAGGGCGAGGCCCGCCCAACATCCCCCGCAATTTGTGGTAGATTCACCTCCGGAGGCCCTCCCCCTTTGCGTATCGCCCTGCCCCTCATCCTGCTCCTCGCCACCCCTCTGGTCCTCGCCGAGCCGCCCGCCGTTGCTGTGGACTTTTCGCCCAAGGTCCAGCCCCTGCTGGTCAAGTACTGCCACGCCTGTCACGGCCCTGACAAGGAGGAGGGCGGCGTGGGCCTGTCCGACATCAGGGACGCCGCGTCCGCCCTCCGCCAGCGCGTCCTCTGGAAGCGCGCCGCCAAGGCCATCTCGACCGGCGACATGCCCCCCGCCGACGCCAAGGTTAAGCCGACCGACGCCGAGAAGAAGCTCCTGACGACCTGGATGAAGGCCGCCGCCGACTTCGTCGACCTCGACCCCGCCAGCCGCGACCCCGGCCCCGCCCTGGTCCGCCGGCTGACCCGCCGGGAGTACGACAACACGATCCGCGATTTGCTGGGCGTCCCGTTCGACTCGGGAGCGGAGGCCGGCCTGCCGGACGAGGACGTCGTCGAAGGGTTCGACAACAACGCATCCTCCCTAGTCACGTCGACGACGCAGCTCGAAAAGTACCTCGCCGCCGCCGACAAGGCGCTCGATAAAGTGTTCGCAACCACCCCCGCGAAACCGGTCGGCCTCGATGCGAAGGGGAGCGCGAAAGCCCCGCCGGGCGTCGTCGGCAATCCGCTCGACAAACTCCTGATCGCCAAGCCTTCCGCCACCCTGCAACCGCGCGACGCCGCGACGCAGGTGCTGACGACCTTCGTCCGCCGGGCGTATCGGCGACCCGCCAGGTCCGCCGAGGTCGCGCGTCTCCTCCCGCTCTTCGACCGCGCGATGGCCGAGGGCAAAACCTTCGACCAATCCATCCGCGCCGCGCTCAAACCCGTCCTGGTCTCGCCACACTTCCTCTACCGCCCCGAGACGAGCCGCCCCGCGTCCGCCAAAGGCCTGGGCGCGCCGGTGACCGACCACGAGCTCGCCACGCGCCTGTCGTACTTCCTCTTGAACACGATGCCGGACGACGCGCTCCTCGCCGCCGCCGACGCCGGTGAACTTTCCAAACCCGCCGGCTACGCGCAACAACTCGCGCGCATGCTCGCCGACCCGAAGGCCCGCTCGCTCACCGACTCCTTCGCCGCCCAGTGGCTGCACGTCGGCAAGATCGCCTTCGCCCGCCCCTCCACCGAAAACTTCCCCACGTTCACGGGCAAACTCCGCCAGGCGATGGCGGACGAAATCGCCACCTTCTTCGACCACCTCCGCACCGCCGACCGGCCGATCTTCGACCTGCTCGACGCCGACTACACGTTCGCCAACGCCGACCTCGCCAAGCACTACGGCATCGCCGGCGTCTCGGGCCCCACCGCCCAGCGCATCGCCCTCAAACCCGAGCACCACCGCGGCGGCCTGCTCGGCATGGCTGGCGTCCTCGCCCTCACCTCCCACACCCACCGCACCAGCCCGACCCAGCGCGGCAAGTACGTCCTCGAGGTCATCTTCGGCACCCCACCCCCGCCCCCCCCCGCCAACGTCGGCCAAATCAACGAGAACAAGAAGAAGGGCAAGAACGGCAAGGAGGAAGTCGCCTCCTTCCGCGACCTCCTCGCCCAGCACGCCACCCAGAAGTCCTGCGCCGGCTGCCACGCCAAGATCGACCCCCTCGGCTTCGCGATGGACAATTACGACGCCGTCGGCGCCTGGCGCACCGGCACAAAGGACCAACCCCTCGATACCACCGGCGTCCTCCCCGGCGGCGAAAAAATCAACGGCATCGCGGAGCTCAAACAGGTGATCCTGAGCCGCAAAGACGAATTCGCCCGCAACCTCGCCGAGCAACTCCTGTCCTACGCCCTGGGACGAAAGCTCGATTACTATGACGAGCCGACGCTGCGGGAGATCGAGGCGGCGATGAAGAAGTCGGAGTTCAAGTTTCCGGCACTCGTGAAGGCCGTGGCGGAGAGTTATCCGTTTCGAAATCGCCGGGTGGAAACAACCAAGGCGGATGCGCGGTAGAATGTGCGTACGTAGCCGCGCCGCAATGCGTGGTCCGTCATCCCGAGCGCAGCGAAGGATCTGGCCCCGAACGTAAGGGCTGACTCGCTTCGCGACTGGCACTGGAAAATCAGCCCCCGAACGGCCCTCGCCAACGTCGGACGCCCCTCGACGAACCGGCTAGATCCTTCGGAGTACCTCAGGATGACGGACTGCGCGATGCCGCGAATGACCGAGAGCGACCGACGCCGATGAACACGCCATCACCCATGACCAGTCGCCCCACCCCCTCCCGCCGCTCGATCCTCCGCGGCGCCGGCGCCCTCCTCGCCCTCCCCTTCCTCGAATCCCTCGCCGTGCGCACCGCCCGCGCCGCCGGCCTGCCCGCCAGCACCGCCGCCGCCGCCCCCCTGCGCATGGGCATCTTCACCGTCACCGGCGGCACCGTCGTCGAGTCCTGGAAGATGAAATCCGCCGGGCCCCTCACCGGCAAACTCCCCTCCATCCTCCGCCCGCTCGACTTCGCGCGCAACGACATGCTCCTCCTCACGGGCCTGTCGCACAACGGCAAGTCCGAGGGCCTGAACGGCCACGAGTCCTGCGCCTTCGCCCACCTGACCGCCGCGCCATTGATCAAGAAAGAGGCCGGCCGCCCGCACGCCGGCATCTCCGTCGACCAGGCCGCCGCCGCGGTCGCCGGGCAGGAGACGTTCCTCCCCTCGCTCGAGATCGGTTTGTCGAACCAGGAGACCCGCTACTCGTTCCGCACCGCTACCACGCCCGTCCCGTATGAGGCCGACCCGCGGCTCGTCTTCGAGCGCATGTTCCGCGGCCGCGCCCCGATCGTCCCCAACTGGCAGCGCCGCGCCGCCGCCAACCAGCGCACCTCCGTCGCCGCCTCCGCCAAGTCCACTTCCTACGACGCCAGCGTGATCGACCTGGTCCTGCAAGATGCGAAAGACCTCCGCGGAACGATGTCGTCCGCCGACCAGCAGAAGCTCGACGAGTACCTCTACTCCGTCCGCGCCATCGAGGGCCGCATGCAGACCCTCGAGGCCCGCCTGAAGGAAGAACTCCTCGATTCGAAGCAGCCCGGCCCGTCGAAGCTCGTTACGCCCGAGATGCTCGCCAAGGAGACGAACTTCGGCCGCTACCGCAATTTGATCCACCAGGACCCCGAGACCCACGGCCAATACATCCGCCTGATCGCCGACCTCATGGTCCTCGCCTTCCAGACCGACACGACCCGCGTGATGACCCTGGCCGTCGGCTCGGACGAGGCGATGTTTCCCGGCGTAGTCACGGTCGGGTACGAGCGCCACTGCCACACGCTCGAACACCAGGGCAACAGCTTCCGCGTCGAGGACGCCGACCCCATCGCCCGCGAGGCCTGCCGCCAGATCCACGCCTGGTACAC
>DATHXE010000132.1:0-19452 GCA_035459845.1 Tepidisphaeraceae bacterium
CCAACGCCGGCGACACCGTCGAGACGACCGCGGTCGGCCACCTGGTCAAGTTCATCGAGACGGCGCGCAAGATCGCCGAGCAGAAGATCCCCAGCCTCCCGCCGGCGACCGGCGCGCGCCGCGTCCACGCGTACAGCGGCAAGGGCCGGCTCGAGATCCACGACGCGACGCGCGTGCTATTCCTCGCCGGCACCCCCGAGGAAATGGGCCGCCAGCAGGGCGCGCTCCTGCCGAACGAATGTCGCGATTTGACCGAAAAGGTGCTCTACGGCGTCGGCGTCGGCTCCAGCTTCGCCAAGGGCAAGTGGTTCTTCGGGGAGATCGAGTCCGCCGTCGCCCGCCTCTCCCCGTTCATCTCCGAGCGCACCTTCCGCGAGGTCGACGCGATGGCCGCCGCCGTCGGCGTGCACCCGCAGGAGGCCCGCCTCGCCAACTTTTTCCCCGAGTTGTTCCACTGCACCGGCTTCGCGATCTGCGGCGACGCGACCGCGGGCGGAGCGATGTACCACGGCCGCGTGCTCGACTACCTCAAGGGCGTCGGCCTCGAACAGAACGCCGTCGTCACCGTCTACAAGCCCGACGTCGGCCACGCCTGGGTCAACTGCGGCTACGCCGGGTTCGTCGGCACCGTGACGGCGATGAACGAGAAGCACATCAGCGTCGGCGAGATGGGCGGGCGCGGCCAGGGCAAGTGGGACGGCAAGCCCATGGCCCAGCTGCTCCGCGAGGTCATGGAGAACGCCGCCACGCTCGACCAGGCCGTCGAGATCATGCGCAAGGGCCCGCGCACGTGCGAGTACTACTACGTCATCGCCGACGGCAACGCGAAGCAGGCCGTCGGCATCGCCTCGACCCCGGACACGTTCGAGGTCGTCAAGCTCGGCGAGGCCCACGCGCGCCTCCCCCACGCGATCAAGGACGCCGTCCTCCTCTCGGCCGGCGACCGGTACGAGGAGCTCGTCAAGCGCGTGAAGGCGAACTACGGCAAGTTCGACGCCACCGCCGCCCGCGAGCTGATGACCAAGCCCGTCTGCATGAGCAGCAACATCCAGTCCGTCCTCTTCGCCCCTGAATCCCTCGACTTCTGGGTCGCCAACGCCGACGGCCAGAACGTCGCCAGCCACGCGCGGTACACGAAGTACAACCTGCGCGAGCTGCTCGACGCGAAGCCCGCGAACAGCAAATGACGAATGTCGAAACTCGAAGAACGAATCAATGACGAAGCTCGAAGGACGAATGACGAAACGGGGGCGCATCTCGTTTCGTCATTCGTCCTTGGTCATTCGTCATTGATTCGTCATTCGAGTTTCGACATTCGCCATTCCCCCCCTCACGCCTTCACCGCTTTAGGGGGTGGAAGGTTCGCGTCCTCCATCAGCACCGAGTACAGCTCCGCCTTCCGCGGGTGCGCCTCCAGCCACGCCTTGACCCGCTGGATCTCGCGCCAGTCGGCCTCGCCGAGCTTGGAGATCAGCAGTCGCTCGTGCTGGCGCTTCCGCTCGACCTTCTGCACGTCGTACTGCCACGCATCCGAGAAGACCTGGTGCGCCTCGATGTGCAAGTCGAGCGCCCGCAGCGCCTCCCACTCGCCCGGCTCGAACCAGAACCCCGCGCACGTCCCACACCGGTCCAGCAAAAACGCCACCCCGTTCCCCACGGCCGCCCGCGTCAGGAACCGCCCGCACGTCGGGCACAGCTTCGGCTTCGCCTTCTCCGTCGTCACCGCCACGTCCGGCGCGGGCGGTCGCTCGCGGTCCCGCCGGTCGACCTTCTCCACCCACAACAGATACGCCTCCCCATCCACCCACTGGCCGTGGCAGGTCGAACACTCGCGCGCGGTCAACTCAGCAACCCCCGGCCCCCCGGGCAGCGTGGTCGGTTGCAGCGTCTCGGTCGTACAAACTGGGCATTTCAGTTTCATCGAACGCGATTCTACCGACCGCCCTGCCGGGTGCCATGCCGCCCGGTAGCTCAACATTCCGATGTTGAGGAGAAGCGTGGGACCCCACGCCCCATACCACGGGTCAAGTTGTTCGAGTGCCGCTCCTCAACATCGGAATGTTGAGCTACTTACTTCCCCAGCCAAATCCGCTTGATCCGCACCTCATCCCCCTTCGCCCCCCCCGGCCCCGGGTCGATCCGCAGGTCCGTCACGTGCCCCGTCCACTGCTCCGACTTCCCCACCTCCACCGCCACCGTGTGAAACGCCCCGTCATTCGCCGGCAGCTTGAATGCCATCGACATGTCGTCCGCCATCTTCGGTCGGTCGTGCCGCGCCCAGAACACCCGCGCGTTCGGGTTCGCCACAGCCGCCGCACATTCGATGTACAGCTTCGGCGCGTCCGCCGCCGCGAAGAACGTCGTCGGGCTCGCCAGCATCGGCCCCCGCTTCTTCGACAGATCGATCCGCAGTTCCCCCTTGATCGGCCACCCCGCGTCCGTCGCGTTGGTGTAGTACCAGTAGTGCCGCGAGTCCTCGAACCGCCAGTCCGGCGGCGCAGGCCGGGGCGCAACCTCGTACGCCCGCTTGCGGATCTCCTCGAGCGTCCCGAGCACCAGCGTGAACCGAAACGTGTGCGCGATGTCGTGATCCAGGATCAAATGCGAAACGGCCGTCACGTACCCGGTCGGGTTATCCTTCGGCCCCCCCTTCCCCGTCTTCCCCGCGAACCCGCCGTCGAACCGAAACGTCTCCGGCGAAATGAGCCCCACGCCGAACCCGCCGTCGTCCACCAGCGCCGTCCACCGCTCGGTCGCCCGCCAGGTCCCCCACGGGAACTTCGGCGGCTGGTGCGTCAGCTCTCCGTTCGTAAACGGCTTATCCCCCGAATACGTCATCAGCCGGTGCCACGGCCCGTTCGTGTACACGGCCGGCAGCTCCTGATGCCGCCCCGGATACTGCGTCTTGTCCGTCCGCGCGTTAACCAGCGTCGCCCGCACATTGGCCGCATTCCCGTCCAGCGAAATCTCCCACTCGAACGTGCACTCCCCCGGCTCGCCGTCCAGCGGCCACTGCATCGGCACGCACTTCACGCGCAGCCGCTTCCCGTCATTGACGTGCTCGATCACCTTCGACCGGTGGCCGAAGCAATCGCCGGATTGAATCGGGTTCCACCCCAGCGTCTTCCAGTGCTCGGCCGGCTTCTTTCCATTGGGCTCGAACGGGATCGGCCCCGCGTAGTGTGACATCTGCACCTGCCGCCCCCAGTCGAACGAGTTGATCACGTTCTGCTCGGGCTTGTCCGAGCGGGACAAGTGCGTGATCGCCCCGCCCAGGTCGAGGTTCACGCCCAGGCGGATTACCCCGTTGTCGAGGTACGAGATCTTCTCCGGCCGGTCGAGTGGCGGGGCCTTGTTCTCCGCGGCGAAGGCGATAACGGGAACCAGGAACAGCGCGGCGAGGAGACGTGGCATGACCGCGTTATCGCCCGTGTGCTGTCGGTGTCAATCGAGCCAACCCGCGAGCCCGCACCGGCCGGAAAACAAGAACCCGCGGGATCGCGCCCGCGGGTCCTCGTGCTCTACCCCACCCGCGCTTTTACCGACGGACGTCCCCGTACCGATCGCCCGGCTTCTTCCGCCCCGGCAGGTACCGGTCGTCCACCTCGCTCGACAGGTTCCCCTTCACCGACACGACGTCGCCCGTCGGCCGGATGTCGATCACCAGCAGGTCGTCACGCACCGGCTGCTCGATGTGGTACAGCGTGTCCTTGGCCCGCATGATCCGGGTGATCCGCCCCCGCACGACCAGTTCCTTCACCGTCTCCATCACCGGCTTGGGCAGTTCCTCGCCCCGCAGTTCGAACCGCCAGAACGGGATCTCCTTGCGCGTGTCCATCACGATCTGGATCGCCCGCGTACCGCGGTCCGCGGTCAGGTCGGCGTAATAGAACCCCGGGGCCGCCGGGTGCCGGTACATCGCCGTGATCCGCGCGCCGTCGAAGTACTGCGCGATCTTCTGCGCGACCTCGTCCCCCTCGCGCCACGTCACCTTCTCATAGTTGATCGCCCGGCTCTCGCCGTGGATCTGCGCCGCCCCGATGATGTCCCGCACCCGCCCGGTCGCGTCGATGTCGAGCCGCACCGGCGGCTTGCCGTCCTGCTGAACGTCCACCTGGTACGTCGTCCGCTCCACCAGGTGCGACGACTGCGCCGGATCGCGGAAAATGCTGTTCAGCGTGTGCGTCACCGGGTCCGGCAAAAACTGCAGCCGCGTCGGCACGCTCTTGAGCAGGTAATCCCCGCCCTCCGTGATCGAAACCGTCGAATCCCCGCGCGCCCCGGTCAGCTTCACATCGAACACGCGCGTCCCGCCCGCGTCGAACTGCCGCAACACCGTCTTCCGCTGCCCCGGGAAGTCCTGGTTCAACTGCCGGTCGATCTTCCACGTCTGCGCCGAGACAGACAACGACCCCACCGTAAAAGCAGCAATTACAGCCAGACGACGAAGGATCACGGGAACTCCGGGTAAGGGGATCGCGACGCGTTCGCTCGCGCTGTAATCCTGTCATCGGATTGCACACGAGGTCGGTTTAGGAAGGTTTTTCCACGCGTGCGGCGCGGCCCCCCCTTCACCGTCATCCTGAGGTACTCCGAAGGATCTTGACCGGCGGTTCAAGGCCCGCTCGACGTTGGAAGAGTGCCAGAGACGGGATTTATCGCCCTACCCGCCCCCGCCCCTCGTCCCTATACTCCCGGCCGCGAACAAGCCAGGCGGCGTTTCGACATTCGTCCTTCGAACTTCGTCATTGATTCGTTCTTCGAGTTTCGACATTCGGATTTCACCCGCGCTCCCCAGCGCGACCACGCCGGAGATCTCCCAACATGAACGTCCTCGTCGCCGGCGGCGCCGGTTACATCGGCTCCCACACCACCAAGCTCCTCAAGGCCTCCGGTCACACCCCCGTCATCTACGACAACGCCAGCCGCGGCCACAAGGGCGTCGCGTCGATCCTCGGCGTCCCCGCCGTCTGGGCCGACCTCAACGACTCGCTCACCCTCATCCGCACCCTCCGCGAGCACAAGGTCGACGTCGTCATCCACTTCGCCGCCTACGCCTACGTCGGCGAGTCCGTCGAGAAGCCCCTCGACTACTACCGCAACAACGTCGCCACCACCGTCAACGTCCTCGACGCCATGGGCGCGGCCGGCGTCAACAAGTTCGTCTTCTCCTCCACCTGCGCCGTCTACGGCGACCCCGAGGCCGTCCCCATCACCGAGGATCAGCGCAAACTCCCCGTCTCCCCGTACGGCCGGTCCAAGCTGATGGTCGAGCAGGTCCTCGCCGACTACGCGACCGCCAACAAGGACTTCTCCTTCGCCGCCCTCCGCTACTTCAACGCGTCCGGCTGTGCTATGGACGGCGCGATCGGCGAGGACCACGAGCCCGAGACCCACCTGATCCCCGTCATCCTCCAGACGATCCTCGGCCAGCGCCCGGCGCTCACCCTCTTCGGCACCGACTACCCCACGCCGGACGGCACCAACGTGCGGGATTATATTCACGTCGACGACCTCGCCGACGCCCACATCCGCGCCTGCGAACGCCTTGCCCCCGGCAAGCAGATCTTCTGCAACCTCGGCACCGGCGCCGGCTTCTCCAACCGCCAGATCATCGCCGCCGCCGAGAAGGTCACCGGCAAGAAGGTCCCCGTCGTCGAAAAGCCCCGCCGCCCCGGCGACGCCATCGCCCTCTTCGCCAACCCCGCCAGGGCCAAAGAACTTCTCGGCTGGGAAGCGAAACACAAGGACCCGGAGTCCATCATCCGCAGCGCCTGGAACTGGTTCAGCAAGCACCCCAACGGCTACCGGGCTTCGTAGGGTGGGCTTCGCCCACCGATCTCGCGACCGACGCTCGCTCCCTCTTGTAGCCGCCCCGCTTGCGGGGCGCGTCAACCAGGAGATCCCGCCCACGTCCGCGCAGGCACGCCCTTTGCCTACTCATCCTCCGGAGCGTGCCAGTCGTTCGACCGGACGCGCGAATTACCAAACTCATCCGGAGACCCCATGGCCCTCTTCCCCCAATACCGCAACGACGCCTACGTCGGCGGCAACGTCCAGGTCCGCAGCGCCGCCTCGATCGTCGCCATCCTCTGCGCCCTCGCCAGCTTCTACTTCTCCGGCCAGGGGCGCGAACTCCCCGGCTTCCTCCTCGCCCTCGTCGCGATCGTCGCCGGCATGGTCGGCGGCGTGAAGGCCCTCTCCCCCCGCGTTTCCGGCGGCATGCTCAGCATCGCCGCGGTCGTCCTCGGGGTCATCGCGGTGCTGTTCGCAATCGTCGCTCTAATCTTCTGACCGCCGCCCCACTCGACGCGGGAGCCAGTTCAGGGCGACTTGGGGGGTCGTCTTGAGCTGACGACGCACACGCGCCTGGCGGCAAATGGCCGTTCACTCCACCGTGTACTTACTCACGTCCACCTTCGGCTTGGGGTACTCCAGGTCGAGATTCTTCAGTTCCGTGACGATGATTTGGCTGATCGCCCAGTTGCGGAACCACTTCTTGTCGGACGGGATCACGTGCCACGGGGCGTGGGCGGTCGAGCACTTGGTGAGCACGTCCTGGTAGGCGGCCTGGTAGTCGTCCCACTGCCTGCGGGTGTCGAGGTCGCCCGGCTCGAACTTCCAATTCTTGTGCGGGTCGTCGAGGCGCGACTGCAGGCGGCGGCGCTGCTCGTCCTTGGAGATGTGCAGGTAGAACTTGAGGATCGTCGTGCCCTCGTCGACGAGCATCTGCTCCCACTGGTTGATATGGTCGAACCGCTTCTTCCAGACGGCGGGCGGCACGATGTTCTTCACGCGCTCGACGAGGACGGCCTCGTAGTGCGATCGGTTGAAGATGCCGATCATGCCGCGCGGGGGGACGGCCATGTGGTAGCGCCAGAGGTAGTCGCGCGCGAGCTCGTGGGAGGTCGGGAGCTTGAAGCTGGTGACCTGGCAGCCCTGGGGATTGAGGCCGGAGAACAGGTAGTCGATCGCCCCATCCTTCCCGCCGGCGTCGAGGGCCTGAAGCACGACGAGGACGGCGTGCTTGCCCTGGGCGTAGAGGACCTCCTGGAGCTCGTCGAGCGCCCCAAGGTTCTTCTTGATCGGGGCTTGGGCGTGGAGCTTGTCCTTGAAATCGCCGGTGTCACCGGGGTCGATGTCGTCGAGCTTGAACTTCTTGCCGGGGGGGACGCGGAAGGAAGTCATGGGCGCGTTGTCAGTTGTCCGTGGTCAATTGTCAATTGTGATTTGTTCCTACGAACGGCAGCTCGACCACCGTCGCGTCGCGGAACGCGCCCTCGGCCGGTACGCGCACCCTGGTCCCGGACGCGAAGGCGGGCTTCTTGATCATCGCGATCGCGATCGGCGCATCGGACAGCATCGGCGACATCGTGCTGCTGGTGACCATGCCGAGTTGGTTGTCGCCGGCGGCTTCGAGGACGGGAGCGCCGGCGATGGGGAGGGCGTCGCCGTCGACGCGGAGGCCGGTGAGTTGTTTGGCCACCTGGCCGCGCGCGTACATGCGGGCGACGATCTCCTGGCCGAGGTAGCACCCCTTAGTGACGCTGACGGCGCGGGCGAAGAGCTTGCCGGTCTCGGCGGGAAGCGTGGACTGCTCGGGGTCGGCGGAGTTGCCGAAGTCGATGTCGAAGAGCGGCCGGCCGGCCTCGATACGGCAGGCGTTGAACGCGGCCCAGCCGACGGGGCGGAGGCGCCGCTTACCGAGCTCGAGCGGGCTGGCGAAGCGGTCGAGCAGGCTCGTCCAGATTGCGGGGGCGCGTTCCGCGGGGATAAGGAGGTGGAAGCCGGGGACGCCGCAAGCGTCGTCGCGGAAGACGGTGATTGAAGCGCCGTCGAACGTGAGTTCGGTGGAGGCCAGGTCGGCGAGTGGATCGAGTGGCGGCGCGTTGCCAAAGTCGGCGAGGACCGTGTGCGCCTCGGGGCCGTGCAGGGCGAGGTGATGAAGCGTCCCGGTGAGATTGCGGATTTTGACCTTCTCGGCGAACACGTACTTGGTAAGCGACGTTTCAAACGAGGCCCCGATTCGGGCGTCGACGTCGATGAGGAGCCGGTCGCCAAGCTCTAGAACGTTCATGTCGGCGACGATCCGGCCTTTCGTATTCAGGTAGAACGCGTAGACCCCCTGCCCGGGCTGCAAACCCTGCTTCGAAGCCTTGTCCCAGACTTGATTTGTGATCAGGTTGCCGAGGAAGGCGTGGCGGTCGTTGCCGCTGAGCTCGATGACGCCGCGCTGCGGTAGGTCCATCAGGGCTGCGGCTTTGCGGATCGCGGCGTACTCCGCCTGCGGCTCGCCGAAGGTCGCGACGATCTCGACCGCCCCGCCGTACGACTGGAACTCGGCGTTGCGAGATTGGTGGAGCGAGTGGATCGGATTGGACAAATTAGCGATGGGCATGAGATAACAGCATATGTGGGCGGGTGGCGCGGGTGTCAAACGCCGGGGCGTGGGGGGCGGTAGTTACAGCAGTGTTACAGGCAGCGAGCGGTCGGGTCGGTTAGAATCATTTTCCCGTAAAGCTGAGGATCGACTGATGCGGATTTCGAGCAAGGGCCTTGGCGTTTGGGGGCTGCTCTCGGTCGTGCTGTGCAGCAGCGTGTCGTGCATCACGACGGTTGCCGAAGTACCGGCCCCGCCGGTGACGGCCGGCACGTCGGCGGCGACGGCGAAACGGCCGCTGAACGTGCTGTTCATCGGGAACAGCTACACGTTCTACAACGGCGGGCTCGGGTCGATCGTGCAGTGCATGGCGACCAAGGACGGGCACCGAATGCAGTTCACCGAGGTGACCAAGGGCGGGCAGACGCTCGAGGGCCACTGGAAGGACGGCAAGGCGCTGGCGCAGATCCGCAAGGGCGGGTGGGACGTGGTGGTACTGCAGGAGCACAGCACCCGGCCGCTGACGGCGCCGGAGAAGATGCAGGAATTCGCACGGCTGTTCCACGCGGAGATCCGCAAGGTCGGCGCGCGGACCGTGTTCTACGAGACGTGGGCGCGGAAGAACAAGCCCGAGACGCAGGTCGGGCTGTGCGCGGCGTACGAGACGCTGGCGCGAGAACTCGGCGCGGCGGTGGCCCCGGCGGGCCGCGCGTGGGAGGCGGCGCTCAGGGCGCAGCCGGCCCTGAAGCTGCACGTGGCGGACATGAGCCACCCGACGCCGGCCGGGTCGTATTTGAACGCGTGCGTGATGTACTCGGCGTTGTTCGGCGGGGCCCCGCAGGACATGCCGCGGGCCGTGCGGTCGGTGACGGGCAAGTCGCTGTTCGAGTTGGCGGAGCCCGAGGCCGCGATGCTGCAGAAGGCCGCGCGGGACGTGCTGTTCGGGTTCGCGCGGGCGCAGGCGACGCCTGGCGTCGGGCCGGCAATCGCGCCGGGCGCGGCGAACGCGCCGGCGGCCGTGGCGCCAGCGGCGGCGTCCGCGGTGGCGGCCGAGAAGCGTAGCTAACCTTCCCCCTCTCCGGTTCCATCAGGACCGCGAGCGACGACGGACGGGGGGACGTGCGCGGGCGGTGCGTTTTCGAACGCGCCGCCCGCCGTCCGATGAGTCGTTCGCGCACCGAACCGGAGAGACCGCGATGAGGAACTTGTCCGCGCTGACCGCCGTTGCCTTGGCCGCGTTGTTTTTCGGCTTTCCCGCCGGGGCCCAACCCGCCGCCGCCCCCGCCAAGGAGCCCGTGAGCGCCGCCAGCAAGGTGACGGCGGTGACCGTGTACGTGGGAAACGCGTTGGTCACGCGGGAGGTGGACGTGCCGGCCGGGCAGGGGCTGGTGGAGATCGTCGTGAGCCCCCTGCCGCCGCAGACGATCGACAGCTCGCTGTACAGCGAGGGGGCGGACGGTATCCGCGTGCTGTCGACGCGGTACCGCACGCGCGCGGTGAAGGAGGACACGCGGGCCGAGGTGCGGGCGCTGCAGGAGCAGCTCAAGAAGCTCAAGGCCGACGCCGAGATGCTCCAGTCGCAGGAGAAGACGCTCGACCAGAACCAGCTGTTCCTGACCAAGCTGGAGGGGTTCACGGGCGCGACGATGTCGAGTTTGACCGAGAAGGGCGTGCTGAACGCCGACTCGGTCATCACGCTCGCCCGGTTCGCGATGCAGACGCGGGACGAGTCGGCCAAGGCGAAGGTCGAAGCGCACCAGAAGCTGCAGGCGAACGCCGAGCAGCAGCAGTTCGTGCAGCGGCAGATGGGCGAACTGGCGGCGGGGACGAACCGGACCGAGCGCGACGCGATCATCGTGGTCGACAAGGCGAACAACGCCGCGGGCAAGGTCAACCTGAACTATCTGGTGTCGGCGGCGGGGTGGCGGCCGCAGTACAAGCTGCGCGCGGCGGGGGACAAGGAGCCGGTGCAGATCGAGTACCTGGCGGCGATCGAGCAGCAGTCGGGCGAAGACTGGCCCAACGCGACGATCACGCTGTCGACCGCCCAGCCGATGCTGAACGCGGCGCCCCCGGAATTGCTGGCGCTGGACATCACGGTGGGCGGGCGCGGGGGGAAGGGCGCCCAGCAGGGCGCGGGGCAGTCGCTGACGCTGGGCCGGGAGAATTACGACCGCTCGCAGCAACTCCGGCAGGAGGGGCAGGTCCAACTCAACCGCGGCGACTTGTACACGGGCAACACGGCCATCAACGAGGCGGCGGCACTCGAGCAGACCGAAGAACTGCTGAACCCGGCGCTGATGGACTTCAACAAGGCGATGAGCCCGCATCTCGTGGCGGCCGGCCGCGAGGGGCCGAGCGTCATCTACCACCTCAAGACGCGCATGACCGTCCCGAGCCGGGCGGACGAGCAGTTGATCGAGGTCGCGCGGATCGAGCTCGCGCCGGAATACTTCTACAAGGCGCAGCCGGTCGTGACGTCGCACGTCTACCGCCTGGCGAACCTGACGAACAAGAGCGAGTACGTGCTGCTGCCGGGCGAGGCGACGATGTACGTCGGCAAGGACTTCGTCGGCCGGCAGAAGCTCCCGCTGGTCGCGATCGGCGAGCAGTTCGTGGCCGGCTTCGGCGTGGACCCGCAGTTGCAGGTGACGCGGCAGATGGTGAACAAAACGCGGAGCGTGCAGGGCGCGAACCAGGTGCTGACGTACGAGTACCGCCTGCGCATGTCGAGCTACAAGAGCACGCCAGCGAAGCTCCAGCTGTGGGATCGGCTGCCGAAAGCCGACGCCGAATCGGTCGGCGTGAGCCTGGTCAAGACGAGCCCCGAGCTCAGCACCGACCCGCAGTACCTCCGCGACGAGCGCCCGGACAACCTGCTGCGGTGGGACCTGACGATCGACCCGGGCATGACCGGCGAGCGGGCAAAAGAAGTGGGTTATCAGTTCAAGCTGGAATACGCGAAGGACGTGAGCATCGGCAACTTCCGACCGGCGCCGGCGAAACGGTGACCACCTCGGACTTGATATGAACAGAGCGGCTTGCGCAGCGCTCTGTGGCCGCGACCCGGAGGGCAAGCGACAGCGCCGCCTGCAGGGGAGCGCGTTCGCCTCCGACGCGACGCCGCCTTCGCGTACGAAGCAGACCGCTCCCGTTCGCCCCAAGTTTTCCTGTCTGTCCCCACCCCCGATCGTTACCATTCCTTCATGACCCGCACCCTCCTGCTCGCCCTCGCGGTCGCGCTGTCGCTTCCCACCCGCGCCGCCGACGCGCCTCAAGCCGGCCTATACGAGCAAATCGTCGAGCAGTACATGACCGGCAAATGGGAGGATCTCGACGCGCTGCTCAAGTCGAGGGTGAAGGAGTTCAACGCCCTACCCGCCCCCCAGAAGCTCGACGTCACCTACGTGAAGCAGAGCCTGGCCGAGTCGCGACCGGCGTGGTGGAACACCGTCAAGCCGGGCAAGAAGGTCAACTTCCGCGCCACCGTCTGGACGCGCACGATGGACCTGACGTTCGACCCGGCGATGAAGAACAGCGTCGAGACCAAGTCGAACGGGTTCCGCGTCGACATTTCCGTCCAGTGGCCTGCCGCCGACATGGACAGCGCCGCCAACGGCGAACACGGCTTCACCAAGGGCGAGATCGTCAACCTCGGCGTTTTCTCGACGCTCGGCATGGCCGCCGCGTGGGGCGCGGTCCCGCAGTCGTCCCTCATGAACCTGACCGAGAAGGACAAGACGATGCTGTTCCGAGGGCTCGACTTCCGCGGCAACATCGCCGGCGTGTACTACGGCACGCCCCGCGCCCGCCACTGGGGCGTGTGGCTGTACATGCACTCGTATATGGGGAAATACGACAAGATGTCTATCGTGAACGGCCGCAAGGCCGTCGCCACCGCCGTCATGATGGAAGTGCTCGCCAACCCGAAGAAGTACCCGTCGTTCCCGCTCCCCGACTCGCTCGACGCCGACGACGCGGAGGAAAAGCTCATCCTCGCCGTCCACAAGCCGCTGGAGAAAAAGGGCTGGACGTTTGCCGAGGACCGATCACTGCGCGAGGCCCTCAAGTCGTTCAACACGGCGAACGAGGCGGTCGTCAAATCCGGTGGCCTCGTCAAGCTCCCCCAGACCCTGACGATGCACCTCGACCCGGAAACCGACAAGCCGCTGCAGACGAAGCGGGACGCGTGGTTCAAGAAAGCCTTCGACGCGGCGAAGGCGGCGAAGTAGCGCCCTTACTTCTTCAACTCCCGCCCCAGCGCCTTCTCCACCGACGCCACCTTCCCGTCCAGGCTCCCCGTCCGCCCGCGGCGCCAGTCCATTTTCAGCGTGCACGCGATGCGATTCGAGTCGGCCGCCAGCGCCTCATAACACTTCTGGATCACCGCCATGACCTCGGCCCATTCCCCCTCGATGCACGTGCCGAGCGGGCCCAACTTGTACGGCAGGCCGGACTTATCGACGATGTCCAAGGCCCGGGCGACGTACGGGCCCACGGATTCGCCCTTGTCCATGGGCCAGATACTGAATTCGGCGAGGAGCATGTTGCCCAACCTTTCACGCGTAGGAGATGTCCCCAGTATATGGGTGGCGTACACTGTAAGATGACACGCGGGAGCATTCCGATGATCGCCCGACTGATCACGCTCATCTTTTCGGCCGCCTGGACCACCGTCGCGCTCGCCGCCGACGCGCCCAAGGTGCTGGTCGTGCCGTTCGATGGCGCCGGCCCGGCGGACAAGGCGTGGATCGCCAAGGCGCTCCAGCAGAACCTCGTCGCCGAGCTGAGCCGCGTCAACTCGGTCGAGCCGGTCACGTCGGGCAAAGTGCTGGCGGACAAGGCGGCGGCGCTGAACGCCGCGAAGGAGATGGGGGCGCAGTTCGTCGTGTTCGGCGCGTACCAAGTGGTCGAAGCCGACCTGCGGATCACCGGCCAGGTGCTCGACGTTGGCAAGAACCAGACCGTCGCCGGCCTGAAGGCAACCGGAGCGCAGCGGGATCTGTTCGGCCTCGAAGACGTGATCGCGACGCAAGTGAAGCGTGCCCTGCCCGCGCCGTTCGACGCGACGCCGGAGATGCTCCGACACCCCGCGCCCGGCGCCGCCGCACCCGCGGTTGCGGCGCCCGCGCCCGCCGGCGGTGGCGCGGCGGCCGTCCCGGTCATGGCGCCGGTCGTCGGCGGAATCGGCGGGGGCATCCCCGGGTACGGCCCCGCCGCCCGCGGTGAGGCCGCCGCCATCGCCCACGCCATGGAGCGCGTCGACGAACTCGAAGCCCGCCTCGAAGGCGCGATGGACCGCATCCGCTACCTCGACGAGTCCGGCGGTGGGTACCGCTCGACCTACTACTCCCCATTTTACGGCGGGTACGGCTATGGCTACGGCTGGGGCTACGTCCCGCAGTACAACGTCGCCGTCATCGGCGGCTGGAGCGGCGCGCACTCCCACGGCCGCTACCACATCGGCGCCGGCACCGGAACGTGGGCCGGCGCAGTCCCCGACGGCCGAAACTACGCCGCCCCCACCGGTAACTACGCCGTGCACCCGGGGAACTACATCAAGCCGACCGTGCGCAGGTAATCACCGCGCCGTCATTTGACTCGACGTGAGAAGAACGCATCGAGATTCCTCGCGCCGTGCACGACCGCGAGGATCCGAATCGGCTCGACCTCCCACTTGTACGCAATCACGTAATCGTAGACCGACCAGAACTTGTATCGCTGGTCGAGCAGGTCTTCGCGGTAGTGACCCATGCCGGGCATGTCCGCCAGTTTTCGGAACTCGGCGCGGATATCGGCCAGCACGATCAGCGCGCGTTCGATCGAAGCCTCGGCCGCGATGTACTCGGCGATCGCTTCGAGGTCGAATTGCGCTTCGGTCGTGAGTTCGTACCCCTTCATTTCTTCTGCCCGCCCTCGGCCTGGCGCGCGGCGAGCTTCGCCATCAACGCGTCGACGAACTGCTCCCCGTCGACCACCTCGCCGCGCTCTGCCTGCCCGGCCGCGCGCAGCAATTTGCCCTTCAGCGCCGACAAGGCTTCCTCCCGCGTCCGCTCTTGCTGTTCGAGGAGCCGCAGACCTTCCCTCACGACCTCGCTAGCCGTCTGGTACCGACCCGTCGAGACCCGTTCCTGCACGAACTTTTCCAATTCGGGGGTCAGCGAGACGTTGAGGCTGGTGCGAGACGGCATGTACCGATTATTGATATGCCGGATGCCGGGTGTCAACTTGTGACACCCGCCCGCCACTCCAAGACGGAACGGGTGTCGCCGCCCGGCGTCATTTGACGACCCGGCGCGTATGCCGATGATGTCGCCCCTATGACCCGAGACCAACTGGCCAAGCGGATCGCCGAGCTCGCCCTCCTGCGCGGGGACTTCACCCTCCGCAGCGGGCGCAAGAGCAGCTATTACCTCGACAAGTACCGCTTCGAGACCCAGCCCGACGTGCTCAGGGGGCTGGGCAAGCTGCTGGCCGAGAAGGTCACGCCGGACATCGACCGGCTGGCCGGGCCCGAGCTCGGGGCGGTCGCCCTGGCGGCGGCGGCGGCGATGGAGTGCGGCAAGCCGTTCGTCCTGATCCGCAACCGCAAGAAAGATTACGGGACCGGGAAGCAGATCGAAGGGGTGCTGAATAAGGGCGAAAAGGTCCTGATCATCGAAGACGTGTTGACGACGGGCGGCCAAGTGCTCGAAAGTGTGCAGTCGCTCCGCGACGCCGGGGCGATCGTCGACCGGGTCGTCGCGATTATCGACCGCCAGGAAGGCGCCCGGGCCAACATCGAAGGCGCCGGCCTGCAGTTCGACGCGCTGTTCACAACGGCCGACCTGGGTGTGGAAAAGTAAGGCGCGAACCCGGGGCCCCTAAACGGTCGATAACGAGGGTGGCCCAACAGGAGAACGTGCGCGTGTCGAATTGGATGCGGGATCTGAGCAGTAAGGTCGTTCGGCGGCTCCGGCAGATTGTCCGGCGGCCCGACCCGCGCCCGTGGGTATTGCGCCCGTCCTCTGCCTCCGGCCCCGCGTACGTCGATTTCGTCATCGGCATCGACTTCCTGCACAACCACTCCAAGCTCGTCCAGATGTTCTACAAGGCGTGCTCCGCGTACGGCGTGAGCATGCTCCTGGCGAACAAGCACAACGTCCGCGAACTCGCCGCCCAGGCGAAGGCCGGCAAGATCCGCCCGCACGTCTACCTCGACCTCTGCTCGGCGACGAACAAGGAGTTCGGCGAACTGCTCAAGGCCTTTGCCGGCGCCGGCGTCTACACGATCGGCAGCCCGGAAAAGCTCGACCTGTGGACCTGGAAGGCCCGAGCCCAGAAGCCGCTCGAGCAGGCGGGCATGCCCGTCCCGCCGACCGTCCTGGTCAAGGCGGGCGAGCCGAGCCGCGACCTGACCGCCGAGGAGCGCGCCGCGGTCGGCGAGAAGGTCGTCATCAAGCCGTCGTGGGGCGTGGCACAGCTGGGCGTGGTCGTCGGCGCCAGGCCGACGGCCGAGGCGATCGAGAAGGCACGCCAGTTCGCGCCGGACGACGATTACCTGGTGCAGCGGCTGATCAAGTGGGAGCGGTGCGGCGAGCGCAGCGCGTACGTCCGCGGGTACAACGTGTGCGGGACGCGCACGCTACTCTGGTGGTCGCCCGAGACGCGCATGTACGACATGGTCACGTGGGACGACGTCCGCCGGTATGACCTCATGGGCGCGCTCGACCTGGTCGACCGGATGTCGCGCCTGACCGGGATGGAGTTCTTCTCGAGCGAGATCGCGATCACGAACGGCGTGAACCAGCCGCGGTTCGTCCTGATCGACTACTGCAACGATCAGTGCGACCTGAACCCGGTCAGCGTGCAGGCGGACGGCCCGCCGGACGAGTGGAGCGCATGGGCGGTCGAGCGGTTGGCGGAGTTCGTCTGGCGAAAGCGCTCGGGATTGCCAGAGGCCGACGGGTACCCGGTGTGGCTCGCGGGTGCGAGCAACGCGACGGCGGGCGCGGTCACGCCGGCGAGTGATAAGGGCGCGGTCGTCAGCGCGGCGTAGTCGCAGAATCCTCACCCCCTTCTGTCGCCCCTCCGGCGATCTTTGTATCGCGTCACGCGCAAACCCAGGGCTTGCGCCCCGGGCTACTTTTTGTCGCCGCTCCGCGGCTGCGCCCCGTTACAGCGCCGCGTCGCCGATGGCGGAGACGATGCGCTCGGCGACCTCGACGGCGGCCAGGCCGTCTTCGGCGCTCACGGGGGAGGGGGCTTCGCCGGTGACGGCTTTGACGAAGCTTTCCTGTTCGGCCCGTAGCGGCTCGACGTCGTCGATCTGGAGTTCTTCGACGTTGACGAGTTCCTGGTAGTTCAGGCCGGAGAGGTCCTCGACCTCGCCGGAGCGAATCTTGGCGACCGCGTCGCGAATGGCCTGGAGGTTGCCGGAGCGGTGGGCGACCATGCCGTACTTCTTCTGGTAGTCGAGGGAAACGTAGGCGTCGGCGCTGAACACGCGGAGCTTGCGCTCGGTCTTGAAGGCCAGGCGCGAGGCGGTCAGGTTGGCGACGCACCCGTTGGCGAACTTCAGGCGGGCGTTGCAGACGTCCTCGACGTCGCCGATCACGCTGACGCCGACCGCCTCGACGCTGCGGACGGGCGAGCCGGCGAGGTTCAGGACGATGTCGATGTCGTGGATCATCATGTCCAGGACGACGCCGACGTCGATGCTGCGGAAGGTCAGCGGGCTGACGCGGGTGACCTCGATAAACCGGGGCTTGACGCCCAGGCGCGCCATCGCGCGGACGGCCGGGTTGAACCGCTCGACGTGGCCGACCTGCACGACGACCCCAGAGGCCTTGGCGAGGGCGACGATCTCCCGCCCCTCCTTCGAGTCCTTGGCCAGCGGCTTCTCGATCAGGCACGCGACCTTCCGGGCCAGGCACGCGCGGGCGGTCTCGAGGTGCGTCGTCGTGGGCGTGGCGATCGTGACGGCACGCACCGTGGCGAGCATCTCGCCGAGGTCCGTGTACGCGGTCGCCCCCCACTGCCCGGCGGCCTCGGCGGCGGCTTCCGGATTGGCGTCGTACACGCCGGCGAGCCTCACCTCGGGCATCTGCGAGTAGACGCGGGCGTGCAGGCGGCCCATCCGCCCGCACCCGACGACACCGACCGGCAACCGACCCATTGGCATCCTTTCCGAGTTGCGACTTGGAACTAGTCGGAATGTCGAATGTCGAAACTCGAAGCTCGAATCAATGACGAATGACCAAGGACGAATGACGAAACGACCGTATCCCGTTTCGACATTCGTCCTTCGACCTTCGGATCTGATTCGAACTTCGAGTTTCGACCTTCGTCATTGTCCCCCCCGGAGATCTACTTCGCCGCCGCGTACTGGCCGTACTTCTGCATCGCCATCTCGACGGCGATGTTCAGCATCTCGGCGTCCATGCGGATCAGCGCCGTCCGGGCGAGCTTGACGCGCTCGGCCTGGCGGAGGGCGGAGTACTGGGCGGCCCGCAGACGGTTGCGGATGTCGTCCTGGACCTTGGGCTCGTCGAACGCGCGGGTCCGGCCCTCCTGCCGCGCCTCGACCTTGACGACGTAGAACGTGCCCTTGTCCTCTATGACCTCGCTGACTTGGCCGGGCGGGAGGGTCTTGAGCACGTCGCGGATCTTGACGATCGCGAACGACGACGGGGCCGACTCGAACGGCTTGGCGCTGGCGAACATGCGCGTGTCGTTTTCCTTCACGCACATCTCGGCGAAGTCCTCGCCGGCCTTGGCCCGCTTGTGCTTCTCGGCGATCTTGTCGATCGCCTTTTCCTTCGACCCGGTCTTGGCCGCGTCGACGCTCAGGACGTGGAACTTGACCAGCTCGTTCTGGGTGTAGAGGGTGCCGACGTTCTTGTCGTAGAACTCGCGGATGTCGGTCGCCGAAACCTGGATACGGGGGATGACCCGCTTCTGGTAGTAGATCTGGACGAGGAACCCGCGGCGGCGCTCGTCGACCAGGTCGTCGAACGTCAGGCCGGTCTCGCGGCCGTCCTCGTCGAAGCGGGCCTTGCGCTTGGCGAGTTCGATCGACCCGCCGGCCTTGGTGATCTCCTGCATGCGCCAGGCCATGGTCTGGAGGTCGGCCTGGCGGCGCTCGTCGTCGTCGAGGTTGCGGACGGCGGCGGCGACCTCGATCTCCATCGAGACGAGTTCCTTGATCGTGCGGTCGATGTCCTGCATGGCAGCCCGGCGGAACCCGGCGGCATCGAGCTGCTTGGCGCGCTCGCGGAGGGGCTTGTCGAGCAGGGCCAGCACCTTGGAGGCGTAGATCGGGTTGGAGTTGACCTCGGCGACGACGCCGCCGAGCGTCAGGTACTGGCCGGTGGTCTTACCGACGGCGGGCCGGGTGTCGGCGGTGGTCGCGGGGACGGCGGGCGTGAGCGGGGCCGCCGGCGTGACGGCGGGCGTCTCGGATCCGGCGGAGGTGAGCACCTTGGGCGTTTCCGGGGGGGCCGGGGGCGGGGTGCTCGGCTTGATGGGTCCGCCGACTTCCGTCCGATGGGCGGCGAACGCCTGCGGGGTGAGCTTCTGCGGCTGCTGCTTGGCGGCGCAGCCGGTGACGGCGAATGCCGCGGCAAGGGCGAGGCTGGCGGTGAGGTGGCGCGAGGTCATCGGCGGAAGATCTCCTGTCAGGCCCCCGAGGCGTCAAGTTGGCGGCAGAGCCCGGTAGTCGCGTTCGGGGACATGATACAGGTTATCGGACGCTTACCAAGTCAATCGTGAAGGGAAGTGATCGGGCGGACGAAAATTGCGATGTAAGTGCCCTACGGACAATCGCTAAGCAGTGCGCGCCAGGGCGGTCATACCCGGAAGATCGCCCCCAGTTTCTTTCCCAGCAGGACGCTGGCGCCCAGGATCGTGGCGGCGAGGAACGCCATCGCCCAGACGCCCAGGGCGGCGGCGACGTACTTGCCGGTGCCGATCAGTTGGAAGAGCTCGTAGATCGTCTTGGTGATCGGCCAGTAGTCCTGGCGCTGGGCGAGGAGGATGCTGTCGGAGACCTCGAGCATGCTGAACGCGAAGGCGAGCATGGCGCCGGCGAT
>DATHXE010000133.1:0-4414 GCA_035459845.1 Tepidisphaeraceae bacterium
CGGCGTCCAGCGCGAGGACGCCGATCGTGTCGTGGGTCTCGTTGGGGTCGGGGGGGAGGGAGATGCCGGTGCGGATCCGGGGCGGCGCTTCGGACAAAATCCGTTCGCCCTGCCCCGGCTTGTTTGGGTCGATCGCGTCGCGCTCGCCGATGTGGAAGTCGAGGTGCTCGCCCGTCGCGCGCCACGCTTCCCATTTCTCCTTCGCGCGGACGGTGAGGAGCTTCGCCTCGGAAAACCCCTGCGCGGCCGCGAACATCTCGGCGCCCTCGCCCACGAGGAGTTTGTGCGGCGTGCGCTCCATTACCCGCCTGGCGATCGACACGGGGTGCGCGTACCGCCGCACGTGCGCGACGCCGGCGCACCGGGCGGGGCTGAGCATGACCGCCCCGTCGAGCGAGACGTGGCCGAGCGCGTCCGGGAGGCCGCCGACGCCGACCGAATCGACGGCCTCGTCGAGCTCGCATGCGACGCACGTCTGCTCGAGCGCATCCAGCAGCCCGCCGGGCGTGAGGAGGTGCGGCCAACCGGCGGGGTTGGCGCGGGCGCCGAAGTGCCACGTCGACAGGAGAATCGGATCGGGCATGTGCGGAAGGGTACCGGGGTGGCGAGCCGGTGTCAGCCCGCGGGGGAGCCGGAGTATCGGGCAGCGGCGACGGGGGTTGAGATGTCGGCATCGGGCAGGAGCGCCGTTGGACGCGCCGAGCAAGCTCGGCGGCTAAAACGGGTGTACTCGTTCGACGCGGGTGTCGCCGCTACAATCCACACCATGACCCCCGCGCCGACCACTGCCGTCCCCATCGACATCGCCGACCCGATCAACGCGAAGATCCTCGCGGTCTCTGAGGACCGCATCCAGGGCTTCCAGGTCGACCCGCTAGGCGAGATCGCCCGGCTGTCGGGCGTCGATTTGCCCACCGTCGTCGAGCGCATTCGCGCGATGCTCCGGGCCGGGACGATCCGGCGGGTGCGACAGACGCTGATGTCCGTCAACCTCGCCGAGGGCGGGCTGGTCGCCTGGCAGATCCCGGAGGACAAGCTGTCGAGCGGCTTCGACTTCATGTTCCACGACGACCCGTTCTCCGGGCACATCGTGATCCGCTCGACCGACAAGGAGACGACCGGCTCGAAGTACCGCCTGTGGACGACCCTCAAGGTGCCTCAGGGGTACTCGATGCGCAAGCATTGCGAGTTGCTTTCCAGAATTACCGGCGCGCAGAGCTTCCGCATCATGCCGGCGAAGTTCGTCTTCGCGCTGGGCGTGGGCCACGTCCGCCGGCGGACGATCGAGCCGGGCGAGCGGGCGGACGTGCCGGCCGAGCCCAAGACGACGGCGCAGGTGCATTTGTCGGACCTCGAGTGGCGCGTGCTGACGCCGCTGAAGCGCGAGTTCGAGGTCGACGAGATCGTGCCGAACCTTTGGGAAGCGCGGGCGACGGAGGCGGGCGTGTCGCTCGAAGAGTTTTACGACGTCGCGCGCTCGCTGAACCAGCGCGGGGTGATCGGGCGGTTCTCGACGTTCCTCGAGCACGTCAAGCCGCTGGCGTCGGGCGAGCGCGTGACGCGGTTCAACGCGCTGTTCCACTGGGCGGTGCCGGATGGTCGGCAGATGGACGCCGGCAAGGAGGTCGGGCGGCACTTGATCATGACGCACGCGTACTGGCGCGAGGGCGGGCCGGAGTTCGCGAACGTGAACGTCATGGGCGTGGCGCACGGGACGGACAAGGAGATGGTGCTGAAGCACAAGGCGGCGATCGACGGGCACCTGGAAGAGGCCGGGATCCCGGTGCTGTACACGAACGTGTTCTGGGGCGGTCGGAGCGAGATCAAGCCGAGCGAGATCTCGCCGTTCGCGTACCGGGCGTTCTGCGCGAAGCACGGGGTGGACCCGGAGGCGATGCGGGAATAGCGAAATGATAAAAGAGCCCAGCGACTTGTCGCGGGATCGCGCGACCGCAGGCTTCCGCCGGCGGCTATCAAGGGCTCATTGCAATTCGCACCCGCGAACTCGTCTACGCGCCTCGCGCGCCGGCGGTTACTCGTCTTCCGCGGCGGGCGCCTTCTTCTTCCCGAGGAGCACCGCGAGGCCGCCCAGGAGCATCAGCAGGCCGATGCCGGCGAAGACGCCGACGACGCCCCACTTGCCGGCGATCCCGTAGACGAGCCGCGTCAGCCCGCTGCGGCGGCCGAAGCGCGGCTCCTGGCCGTGGGCCTCGGCGTCGGCGATCACCTTGTATTCGAAGAACGCGAACCCGATCAGGCCGATGCCGATCAGCATGTTGACGACGACGCCCCAGCTGAACCCGCCGCCGCCGGTGCCGGATTCGCCGACCGGCTTGGCGCCGGAGATGGGCACGGGCGCGCCGTGTGCCGCCCTGACCGGCGGGGGCGGAGGCGGCGGGGGCGCGGTCTCGGTGTACGTGTCCTCAAATCGCTCGGGCGGTGGCGGTGGGGGCGCCGCCGCCGAACGCCGCGCGGGCGCCGCGCGGACGGGCGGTGGCGGCGGCGGGACGTCGTCCACCGCGAATGGGTCATCGCCCGCCGGCACGGCCGCCGGGTCTTCCGCCGGGAAGCTCACGACGCCCCCGCAGGCCTTACACCGGGCGCGCTTGCCCGCGAGTTCCGGCTTCCACGTGTACTGTTTCCCGCACGCGCATTCGACCTTGCCCGCCATGACGTGTTCCTCCCAAAGGACTGGGGGGAATTCTGATTTGACGGGGGTGGAATTGCAATCACGCGGGGCAGACGTCCATCGGATAACGGTAGCTGCGACGCAACGCGTTGCTGGCGCGCGGTGCGGTAAACGGGTGCGAATGAGAAAGCACCGTTCGCGAACAACGCGTCAGCAGGTCGTTGACCTGCAGCTGCCGCTCACCCCTCACCTCCGCAACTTCTCCTCCACCATCTCCAGTGCCCGCAGCACGTCCTTCGCCGACCGGTAGATCGGCTCGTCCGGCTTCTCGGGCCGCAGCACCGCCGCGCTCAGCTTGGCGATTTCGCGCGCCTGCGCACCCTCCGGCTCGTGGTGGATCAGGCCCGCCAGGTCCGGGTTCCCGTGCGGGGTGGTGAACTGCAGCGCGAGGTAAAACAGGTCGATCGCCTTGTCGACCTTGCCGTGCTTGGTCGCCAAATGCTGGCTCGTCACCTGGCCGCTCTGCGTCATCGAGAAGAGCATCTTCTGGATGTGGCTGGTGCGCATCAACTCGTCGAACAGCGTTCCGAGCAGCGGGTTTTTCGACAGGTCCTCGCCCGCGCGCACGGCCGACCCGAAGTCCACGAACCCCACGCCGTGCTCGGTGATCACCATGTTGTCGAGGCGCAGGTCGAGGTGGATCACCTGGGCGGAGTCGTGCACCGCGCGCAGCAGGTCCGCCGCCTGCATGGCGAACTCGAGCTGGCTGAGCGGCTGGCCGCCGTTGCGGAGCCAGTTCATCCTCAGTTCGGTGACGAACCCGCGGATGTCCTTCTCGAGCGAGATGATCCGCGGCACCCGGGTCGCGTAGCGCGACGGCAGGTGCTCCTGCAGGATCATGAGGATCGCCGCCTCGCGCGTCAGGAACGTCGGGAAGATCTTCTCGCTGAACTTGCGCGCCCGCTTCTCCAGCACCTCGGCCGCGGCGTCGGGGAACTTGCTGCGCAGGCGGGCGACGACCTGCTCGACGGTCGGCACGCGCTTGACGACGACGTGGTCTTCGTCCTGCGGCCGCTTGTGGCGAGCGAGCTCCACGCTGTACGTGAATCGGTCCGTGAACTCGCCCGGGAGGATCAGTTGCGTCTTGCGCGCGACGAAGTAGTGCACGCGCCGGCCGAACCACGGCAGCCACGCGATCGGCCGGGTGAACGACCCCTCGGCCGTCTCGATGTCGAACCCGCCCGTCGCGCGGAACGCCGCCGCGACCTCGCGAACGCGCGACCGGCTCGTCGACGCGAACGCGTACTGCCCGCCCCACCGCAGGCCCTTGAACACGGCGACCGGGTCGGTCGGCCCGTCGCCGTCGTCGGCGGCGAACACGAAGTTCCGTAACCCGTCGGCCGTCACCATGTGGCCGAAGTGGGCGTACTCCCGCTCGTGGGCGAAGACGCGCTCGATGAGCCGGTCCACCAGCCCCGACTTCCGCCGCCCGTTGCCGTTGGCGTGCCCGTTATGCCCCGCCGGGTGCCCGCGCACCTCCCCCGCGGGTGCATCCCTGCTCGTCGCGGCCGTCCCGGGAATCGTCGTCATCGCACCATCCACCCATGGTCACTACGTCAACAGCGGTCCAGCCCGCTCGGCGTCAACCGGTCGATCCTACTACGGGCTTGGTGACGCGCGAAGGGTGGGATTCGAAACCAGGACACTCAACCAGGGCAATCGCATTTGGGGAGGGCGCGACTCCGTCCGAGCCGCGCGCCGGCCACGACTCTGATTCGTCGCGAA
>DATHXE010000134.1:0-9919 GCA_035459845.1 Tepidisphaeraceae bacterium
CCGCTGTCATCGGTCTCGGCCACCCCGTGCGCGTCCTCGTGGGCGCGCGCGCGGTGATGCCCGCGCGTCGGGCGGTAGTTCTTCAACTGATCGGCTTGCCGCGTCAGGCGGTCGTCGTCGTCTGTCATGTGTCGGTAGTTCCGAGAATCCGTTCCGTGGGAGGTCGGACATCAAGTCGCGACTCGTGCCTCAACACCAAAACGGAAATCATCCTCCCGGAAACCGCCGACCAGTGCCAGCGGCGAAGCCCTCGGAATACGACCACAACGTAGCGCCTCACGCATTTCAGCCTGATAGCAGAGGCGCGTCCTCGCCGACTCGTCCGCCCGGTCGCGACATCTCGCCGCGCGGCCATGTCGGGGACTTCTCTAACCTCGAATCGCCTCAGGGATTTCGAAGAAAAAGTTGCCCAACCCCCCGGGCCACCGGCAACACATGCCTGGGTCAGAAGTTAGTGCCGCTCAGCCGGTGCGGCCGACGCCGCACATGCGGGATGAGAAGACGATAAGACGCCCGGCCCGGCACCCGGCTTGCCAACTCGTATGTGCACTCGGGCCAAGCGTTTATGGAAGGGTTGTGTCATGATCCTCATAGTCGAAGACGATCCGCTCGCCCGCCGGGCGCTGGAAGTGCTCCTAAGGGCGAACGGCTACCCCACCCGCACCGTTTCGAGCGCGGAAGAAGCGATGGCGTCGCTCCGTAACTCCGACCGTCCTGACCTCGTTCTCATCGACGTCGACCTGCCCGGCATGAACGGGCTCGAGTTATTACGCTGGCTGCGGTTGAACCACCCGGACTTGCACTGCACGCTGATGAGCGCCGACAGCCAGGAACAGGTCCGCCGGTCGCGCGAGCCCGTTCCGTTCCTGCCCAAGCCGCTGGACACCCGCCGCCTGCTGTCGATCGCCAGTGAGCGCCACCGCCGCCCGGGGATCGATCCGGCGCTGGCTGGGCGCGGCGAGGTTCATTAGAATTGACTCCCCCGACAACGGGAGACGCGGTGCAGTCGCGCCACCGCCCCAGGACACGGAAAGAGGAACGCCAATGAACCTCACGTACGCGGTCGACCGGCTGTACGACGTCGGATGGGCCCCGTCGGACGAGACGGGTCTCGAGGCGCTGGACGACGGCCGGCGATTCCCGTCCGTGCTCGCCGTGCAGGGCGAGTTCGCCCAGTCCGGGCTCGAACTCGCCATCAAGCACAACCTGGTCTTCAACTGCTACCGCGCCACCTGGGCCCCGGCCGGCGAGCCGCTCGACCCCGCCCGCGCCGCCGACGAGCGCCACGGCACCGTCATCGGCGCCTGCGAGCGCGAGGCCGCCGTCTACGCGCTGGCCCAGCTTCGGGCGGCGCAGCTCGTCACCGTATAGGGGCTCCCGGGATTCACATGAGATATGGGGGAGCGCTCAAACACGCGCCGAGCGACAACGCGGACCCGCATCACCGGTCTTATGGAGGGGCGGAGCTAACCCGGGAGGCGTCATGCGGCGAGCGGGGTGTGCGATCGTGTGGGCGTGGTGGTGCGCAACGGTGACGGCGGCGGAGCCCGCGCCGGCTACGCCTCCGCCTTCCCCCGAGAACCCCGTCGGCTGGCGGCGCGACGGCACCGGCCGCTACCCCGACGTCGATCCGCCGATTACCTGGGCCCGCGCGCGCCGCGACGCCGGGGCGTATGAAACCAAGGGCATCACCTGGATGACGCCCATGCCCGCGGGCGGCGTCAGCTGCCCGATCGTGGTCGGGGACCACATCTACCTCACGACCGAGGTGTGTGACCTGGTGTGCCTCGACGCGAAGGATGGCCGCCTGCTCTGGATCCGGTCGAGCCCGGAATTCGAGGCCGTCCCCGCCGACGAGCGCGCGGCCACGCCCGCGTACGCCGAAAAGCTCGAGCCGCTCGCCAAGGAGCTCGCCGCCGTCAACGACGACCTGGTCGTCGCGCTCAACGCCCGCCGGGCGACCGCGCCGTCCGCGGCGCCCGTCCCGCCCGAAGCGCTCGTCAAACGCAAACGCGCCATCGAGAAGCAGATCAACGACGCCCAGTCCGCGATCGACAAGAAGAAGTTCGCCCGGTACTGGGGCCAGGCCGTGTTCGGGTTTAGCGGCCCGACCCCGGTCAGCGACGGCGGAAACGTCTGTGCGTTTTTCACCACCGGCGTGACCGCGAGCTTCACCGCCGACGGCCGGCGGCGGTGGATCGCCCGCGGGGCCGGCGGCGGGAGCGAACACGGCAACTTCGCCAGCCCGGTCATCTGCGACGGCCGGGTGTGCGTCTGGGCCAACGAGATGCGCGCGTACGACGTCGAGACCGGCGCGCTCGCCTGGAGCGTCCCGGCCAAGGCATTCAACACGTACGGGTCGATGTTCCGCGTCCGCGCGGGCGCCGACTGGGTCGCCTGCCACCAGTGGGGGTTCTTCGTCCGCGTCCGCGACGGAACGCCGGTTTGGGACAAGGGCATCTTCGGTGACTCGGTCTGCACGCCCGTCGTCGACGGCCGAACCGTGTACGCCGCCGTCGGCTACCCCAAGGCCAACGACAAGACCAAGGGCCTGCGCGCGTTCACGCTCCCCGCCGACACCGCCGGCGGGAAGCTGACGCCGGGCGTGACATATAAGCCCGAGTGGGCCGACGACGAGATCCCGCAATCGAAGGAAAAGGCCCCGTTCGACCGGGGGTACGTGTCGTCCCCGCTCGTCGACGACGGATTGGTCTACCAGCTCACGCAGGGCGGCGGGCTGACCGTCCACGACGCCGCGACCGGCGCGCTGGCCTACCGCAAAGTGCTGGACCTGCACCCGCGCACGCACTATTGGGACTGGGCCGGTTGCTCGGCCAGCCCGACCCGCGCGGGGCCGTACGTTTACATCATGGACAACCAGGGCACTACGCTCGTGCTCAAGCCCGGGCGGGCGTACGCCGAGGTCGCGCGGAACGTGATCGAGGAACTGCGCGAGGGCGGCAAGGACCAGGCGCAGATGGTGTCGACGCCGGTGTTCGACGGGAAGCGGATGTACTACCGCACGCCCGGGTTCCTGTATTGCATCGAGAAGCCATAACGAAGAGGGGACCGATGCGCAATGGGATTGCAACGTTGACGTTCATTGTGATTGGCGCGCTTGCCACCGGCGCTTTTGCGGCGCCGCTCGGCGCCGCCGACTTCCGCCCCACGCCCGAGCGCCCCTTCGGCTGGCGCGGCGACGGCACCGGCAGCTTCCCCGGCGCCGCGCCCGTCACCGACTGGTCCGAAACGCGCAACATCAAGTGGTCGGCGACCGTCGGAACGGGGTTCGCCTCGCCCGTCTTCGCCGGCGACCTCGTCATCGTCTTCTCCGAGCCGGGAACGGTCGTCGCGCTGGGCGCGGTGGACGGGCGCGTCCGCTGGCGCGCGGTAGCCGGCCCGGACGACCTGCCCGACCCGGCCGACCGCGCCGCCGCGCGCGAGTACGAGCCGCCCAAGGACGGCGCGGGCTTCGCCGCCGCCACGCCCGTGACCGACGGCCGATCCGTGTACGTCGTGCTCGCCAGCGGGATCGTCCGGGCGCTCGACGTCGCCACCGGCAAGCCGGCCTGGGCCCGGTACGTCCCGACCCCGCAGAACACGGGGTACGGGCGCAGCGCATCCCCCGTGCTCGCGGGCGGCCGGCTGTTCGTCCACCTCACGAACCTGCACGCCCTCGACCCGGCGACCGGCAAAGACGTCTGGGTCAACGAGGACGCGAAGTCGACCTACGGCACACCGGTCGTCACGCGCGTGGGCCACACCGACGTGCTGGTCACGCCCGCCGGCGACGTCGTCCGTGCGGCCGACGGCAAGACGCTGGCGACCGGCCTGGCGTCGGTCACGCACCCCAGCCCGGTCGCCGCGGGCGCGACCGTGTTCGTCGCCGAGGGCCAGGTTTGCGCCACCCGTTTGTCCGACAAATTCAAAGACGACCAGGTCTGGGACTTCCGCCTCGACGGCGACGTGTTCGGCTCGCCCGTGTTGCACGGCGGGCGCGTGTTGATCGTGACCGGCGCCGGCGAACTCTTCGCGTTCGGAACGGCAGCCAAGGGAACGCTCGAGCACCCCGCGCTCCGGCGGCGACTGTTTGCCCCGCCCGCGGAGGAAGGCGGCGGCGGCGGGGTGCCCACCGTCTACGCCAGCCCCGCGCTGGCCGGCAATCACCTGTTCGTTACCTCGACGCGCGGCGAGACCGTCGTGCTCGAGGCGGGCCCCGAGATGAAAGAGGTCGCCCGCAACCGCCTCCCCCGCGGCGGCGCCGGTGGGAGCCCCGTCTTCTCCGGCGACCGCATGTGGATCCGAGACGGTGAAAAGCTGTACTGCATTGGACGCTAAGCTCGCCGCGCGGTCGCAGCACCAGAAGAGCTGCTACTTCCCGAGCAACTCGTCCAGCTTAGACGTCGGCGCGAACGTGTGCAGCCCCAGGTCGGCGCTCATGTCCTCGCACACCTTGATCCCACGCACGCTGTTGCCCTTCACGTCCAGCAGGGGGGAGAAGACCGCAATTCCGAGCTTCCCCGGCACGACCGCGATCACCCCGCCCGACACGCCGCTCTTGGCCGGCAGGCCGACCGTGTACGCCCACTCGCCCGCGTAGTCGTACATCCCGCACGTGTACATCACGCTCAGGACGTCGCGGATGTAGTCCTCCGGGATCGCGCGCACGCCGGTGACCGGGTTCACGCCGTGGTTCGCGAGCGTCGCGGCCATCGCGGCCAGGTCCTGCGCCGTCACGAGCACCGAGCACTGCTGGAAGTAGAGGTCGAGCGTCTGGTCGATGTCGGGCTCGATCATTCCGAAGTTGAGCATCAGGTGCGCGATCGCCCGGTTGCGGTGGCCGGTGGTCTTCTCGGACACGAACACGCCGACGTCCACGTTCAGCGGGTGGCCGGCGAACGCCTCGAACATCGTCAGCAGCTTGCGCAGGCGGAGCGTCGGGTCGGCCCCGGTGATCAGCCCGGCCGTCGCGATCGCGCCCGCGTTCACCATCGGGTTGTGCGGGCGCTTGGAGTTCGCGTCCAGCTTGATGTACGAGTTGAACGCCTCGCCGAGCGGCTCGACGCCGACCCGCTGCGCGACCTTGGCCCGCCCGTGTTCCGACAGCGCCTGCCCGAACACGAACGGCTTGGACACCGACTGGATCGTGAACGGCTGCTGGGAGTCGCCCACGCCGAACTGCTGCCCGTCGACCGTCATCGCCGCGACGCCGAACCACTGCGGGTTGGCGCGGGCGAGTTCGGGGATGTACGTGGCGACCGCGCCCTCGGTGTTCCCGCGGTGCCGTTCGTACAGGCGGTTGAGGTACTGGCGGAACGGGGAGCCGACCGCCTTCATGTCCCTGACGAGCATTCCCAAGTCATCGCGCATGCAGTGTGTGTCCGAGTGGGCCTTTTGGAAATCCGAACGGGCGCGGCGGAGATCAATCGACGAGTTGACTGGCGATGTCGCGGATCGCCGCGGTCATCGGGTGGTCGGGGTAGCGCAGGGCGAAGATGTCGGAGCTCGCCAGTTGCATCATCTCGGCGCACTCGGGCAGCGTCCCGGCGACCGGCGCGCCGTACGCCTTGGCGACCTTCTCGGCGATCACCGCCGGCTCGAACGCCGCCGGGATCTTGTTCACCACGAGTAGCAGCCGGGGGACGTCCAGCTTGCGCGCCAGTTCGACCGTGACGGCCGACCCCTGATAGTCCTGGCTGTCGGGCCGGAGAACGACGGCGAGCGCATCGGAGATCGTAATCGATAGAAGCGTCTCCTCGTTCAGGCCCGGGTGGGTGTCGATGAACAGGTAGTCGAGCTCGAGCCGCTGGTTCAGCGCGTGGATGCCGTCGATCAGCCGGCCGACGTCGTACCCCTCGCGGAGCACACGGGCGATCTCGCCCGGGCTCAGGCTCGACGGGATCAGCCGCACCGACCCGCCCGCCTCCCGCACCGGGCCGGGCGTCACGTCGGTCGCCGTCTCCTCGACCGGGCACCGGCCCCAGAGGTAGTCGTTGAGCGTGCGATGGACCTTGCCCTCGCCCAGGCCGAACAGGATGTGGATGCCCGGCGACTGCACGTCGGTGTCGATGACGGCGACGCGTTTCCCGCGCGCCGCGACGATGCACGCGATGCTGGCGGTCAGGTTCGACTTGCCGGTCCCGCCGCGGAACGAGTGGATGGAGATCGTCTTGGACATTGCGGTGAGCTACGCGATCAAACTAAAGGCGGAGAGAATGCGCACCGCAGAGACGCAGGGGTCGCAGAGGGTGCGCGGAGAAGACGGAATACGTGCTGGTGCGCCAATTCGAGTAGCAGCGACTCGTGGGCAAGGCAGATCCTGTGAAGAATGAAAACCCGATTTCTCTGCGCCACCTCCGCGCCCTCTGCGCCTCTGCGGTGAATCTCCCCTTCACGAACTCCCCGTGCTCGCGCGCCGGCGGAACTCGCCCGCCCGCTTCTGCAGTTCCTTGAAGTAGTCGGTCGTCGTGATCTCGGCGACCTGCTTGACCTTGTGCGACTCGTCGACCTCGATCCGCAGCGCCCGCACCTGGTCGCGCAGGCGCTGCTCGCGGACGTACGACGACAGCACCGCCGCCGCCAACACGGCCAGGCTCTCGGTCACCCGCTGGACTTCGGGCGCGAACGGGACGACCGCGCCCGTGCCCGGGTGCACCGCGTTGATCAGTTGCAGGACGCCCGCGACCCACCCCATCCCGTCCCGCAGCGGGACCGTCAGCACAGACTTGGTCCGGTACCCCGTCCGCGCGTCGAACGCCTTGGCCCCGGCGAAGTCGTGATCTTCCGCCAGGTACACGTCGCGCACGTTCACCGAGTTCCCGGTGATCGCCGCGTGCGTCGCGACCGTGCGGTGGTTCGGAGCCGCCGTCACCGGGTCGCGCAGCGGCAGGGCGGGGATGGTGATCGGCGTGCCGGTCGTCCCACCGCCCGCCAATCCGAGCGACCGGCAGCGCATGATCGCGAACGACAAACACTCGTCCGCCCCGCGGAGGTAGAGCGTCCCGCCGTCGGCGGCCGACACGTCCATCGCCTCGACGACGATCCGTTCGAGCAGGGCGTTGAGGTCCGGCGTCCGCGTCGCCGCCGCCCCGAGCGGGATGACTTGGTCGAGCACTTTCGTCAGCCACGACTGCGCCTGCGTCAGTCGATCGGACGCGGCCCGGCCCTCGGTCGCCCGGCGACGGGATTTGCCGATCAACGATTGGAGGGTCGCCCGGAGCAACGCGTGCCCGGATGTGTCGTCGTCCGCGGCCGGGATCACCGCGTCGGCCCCCATCTCGACGAACCGCGTCGCGCTCGCCGGCCCCGCCTCGCCCGGCGCGAGCACCACGATCGGGCATACGTGTAGTAAATGCGACCCGGAAAACAGGTCGAACAGCCGCCCCGTCTCGGCCCGGTCGACCGCCGTCCCCACAATCACCGCGTCCGCCACCCCCCGCGCGACCGACGGCACGACCGAACTCACCGCCCGATGGCGGATCGGCTGATACCCCCACCCGACCAGCACCGGTTCGAGCGGTTCGAGGACGCCGTCGGGGTCAAAGACGCTCACGCATCCGGCGGCGCCGTCTGCGACGGCGGTGTCCGGCGTGCGGGACTCACCTTGGATTTGCTCGGGGGAACGCGGCATCGAACGGGTTCGGGCGACCGGCGCGGGGTTGCGGGAACTATATGCGAGGCGCTGCGCATAGCAACAAAAAAATGGCACGTGCGACAGGCTGAGCCCAATATGCGCGGCCGCACGCAGGCTTCAATAAATCTAGTCGGGAGCGAAGGTTGTAACGCCCAGGCGCCTGCCAAATAAGAACCGCGCCGCGCTCCGAAGGGAGCGCGGCGCGGCGTTGTAGGTGAAACGCAGATACGCGATTTGGGGGTGCCTTGCGATCCTGCTTTACCCGACCGACGCCGGCTCCAGCGACCGGCTCCAGCGCCGCTCCGGCCGGCCCTGCCAGCCCTTCTTGTGGTACGCGTACCCGGCGATCAGCGGCACCGCCAAGGTCGCCTCGCTGAACACCATCTGCTCGTACACCGTGTCGACCTTGCCCCAGCTCGAGGCCTCCTTCAGCGTCGACGAGCTCAGCGCGCCATCCCGCACGTCCGCCACCGTCACCTGGATCGCGTACTTGTGCATCGGCGCATCGTGCCCGAGCACCTCGGCGGCGACGACGATGTCCTGCGTGAAGTTCTTCGGCACGCCCCCGCCGATCATCAGCAGGCCCGTCTCCTTGTTGCGGATCTTGAGCTGGGTGAGCTCGTAGAAGTCCTTACCGCCGTCCCACGAGAGCATCGGCCCGCCGGTGTTCGCCGCCTGGATCGCGACCAGCCCGAACCCGGCCGAGCAGTCGCTGAACGCCGGGCAGAAGATCGGGACGTCCCGCTTGTAGCACTCGTAGATGATCGAGTCGGCGCACTTCGGGCCGCCGTTGGCGTCGAGGTACGCGCCGAACTCCTTGAGCAGTTCGCGCGAGCTGTAGGCCTTGGGCTCGAGGCCGCCGAAGATCTTCCCGGTGACCTCGTCGCAGATGCGGAGGTCGTCCTCGGAGATCAGGGTGTCGTAGATGCGGTCGATCGCGTGCTCGCGGAGGTCGCCGTCGAACAGGCCGGTCTTCAGCTCCTCGGCCGCCACGTAGTGCTTGAAGCCCAGGGCCTCGAAGAAGTCCTGGTCGACGATGTTCGCCCCGGTCGACACGATCGCGTCGACCATGTTGTTGCGGATCAGGTCGACGAAGACCTTCTTCAGGCCGGCGGAGATCAGCGAGCCCGCGAGGGTGAGGATGACGCCGCACTCCTTGTCGCGGAGCATGCGGTCGTAGATGTCGGCGGCGCGGTGGAGGTCGCGTGCCGAAAACGCCATGTGCTGCATGGCGTCGACGACGTTGACGATGCCCGGGTTCTTGGTGACATCGATGTGCTCGATCGTCTTGCCGAAGTACTTGGACTTGTCGGCGTTCTCCTTGGCCTTGAGCGGGGTGGTGTTGAGTTCGGCCATGGGCAAACCTCCGGAAGGGGTTAGGGTGCTGAGTTGAACGGGCTCGCGGATTCGCGATCGAAACGAAAAAGCCACCACGGCCTGCTACGGTGTGCCGCCGCGAATGGCGACACCCGCCATTGCGGGCCGGGGTGGCTTTGGAACGTCAATTTGTACGAGGTACGTTACGCGGGCGTCAAGGGGGATGTTCACTCGCTCGCGCGGAATTTATGCGGAGCGTCGGGCGGGACGGGACGCCGCCGGCTTCGATTTCGCTTTGGGCCGTGTGCGACGCGGGGTGAGTGGGGTCCCGAGCGGCCGAGTACGCCCCGCGGCGAGCGTATCCATCAACTGCACGAAGCCCGTATTGTCCGGCCCCGACGACGCGGCGATCTGGCCGATCGTCAACTGAACCTGTCCCTCAACCGCCGTCCGCATGCGATCGGTCAGGCCGAGCTCACCCTTGGCCAGCCGCTCGAACCGCGGTCGCGACACGCCAAGCATCTCGGCAACCGCGTCATCGGAGTATCCTTTGACGCGCAGCCCGCGAATCACCGCACGTGCGACGAGCGAGTTGATGGTCCGACTGTCCATGGATCGCAAGTATACCACGGGGTCACGCCCGGGATTGAAGAAATTCCCAGACCGCAATGCTGGTGAGCTCGATCTTGCGCTTGCGGCGAGCCAACTCCGACGGCGTCGTTTCGCCACGTCCTACTGCCCGCCGACAATGTGCGACGTACCGTCGGATCGAGGCGCATGTGTCCTTGATCGACTTTGGGAGCCCGGCCATCTGCTCGACCCGATCCAACCATAAGTCAATCGACGCCAACCCGGCCAGATGCGTGCTCACCAGCCGTTCCTGCGGATCGTTCACGAGTCGAGCGTAATCAGCCGGGCACATCGAAACAAATCGCCGTGTCCTATCGCTTTAGAACTGTCAGGGTGTTT
>DATHXE010000135.1:0-7446 GCA_035459845.1 Tepidisphaeraceae bacterium
CATCCCCCCGATCACCGCCGCCACCATCCCGGTCGTGCAGGCGAACATCATCGACTTGTAGTACCCGAACTTGGGCCACAGCAGCGCCTGCAGCAGTTGCCCGCCGTCCAGCGGGAAGATCGGCAGCATGTTGAACAGGAATAGCGACCAGCTGACGACGTAGCCCCAGTAGACCCACTGACCCCACGTGTAATAACTCTCGCCCAGACTTGGGGAACGCCGCACCGCCTGCATAAACGAGTCGGAGAACGGGTTCCAGGGGACCATCTGAAAAACGAACCAGAGCACGAGCCCGAGGACGATGCAAATCGCCACGTTCACGAGCGGGCCGCAGGCGACGGTGACGATGACGGGCCACGGCCGCCGGTTGGGGGTTGTGTACGCGACGCCCCCCAGCGGGTGCATGATGATCTCTTCCGCGTCGCCCCCGGTACGCCGAGCCCCGAAGCAGTGGCCGAACTCGTGCAACAGGACGATCGTGAACAGCATGAGCGCCGCGATCACGCGCTCGCCCCCCGTCATCCCCGGGAAGCCCCACCCGAACAGTAGCACGAACACCATCGCGATGATCAACATCGCGTGCGCGCGCACCCGGATGCCGAAGACCGTGAACAGCGGCACCGACCCGAACACCAGCCAAGCTAACGGGCTCCCCGACCCCCGCCCCGCCGAGTCACGGTAGTACGACCGATCCTGGTAACCCATGTGAAGCGTCCTGTCGGGCAGTCGAAACGAAAAGACGAAAAACGTAAGGACAATCGGCCCCTTACGTCTTTTCGTCGTTTCGTTTTTGGGCCATCACGCAGCAGCCTACTTTCCAAACCTCTCGTACATCAACAACGTCGCGATCGTCTTCCCATCCTGAATCTCACCGTCCTTGATCATCTGTACCGCATCCGCCAGCGACGTCGGCAGCAGTTCGATCTCCTCCCCCTCTTCCAGCGCAGTCTCCTGCTTCTCCAGGTCGCTCGCCGCGAACGCGTACATCCGCTCGCTTAAGATTCCCGGCGACGTGTAAAACGTCCCCAGTGGGCGGATCTTCCCGGCCAGGTAACCCGTCTCTTCCAGCAACTCCCGACCGGCGCAGTTCATCGGGTCTTCGTTCTTCTCCAGCGTGCCCGCCGGCAATTCGATCAGCACCTGCCCGCCGGCCGCGTACCGTCGGTTCTTGATCAGCAGCACCTTCCCGTCGTCGCGCACCGCGAGGATCACCACGGCCCCGGAGTGCACGCAAACCTCGCGCCGCGTCCGGTTGCCCGTCTCGTCGTCCTGCAGGTGGTGCAATTCCAGCCGCACCTTCGACCCGTCAAAGATCACCTGCTTCTCGATCAGCTGATAAGACATGCCCCCCATTATAGACGCACGAAGCCTTCGTGGCATGGGTACGGCCGTAAGGCCTTACCCGTCTCCGCCCCCGGGTTGACGTCCCCCGCGATCGACCCGGACAATACCTCGCGCACTTCCCCCAAAGGAGCCCGATGACCCCGCCGACGACCGCGTTAATCGCACGCCTCTCCCTCTCACTCTGGCTACTGCTCGTATCGCTGTCCGCCGCCGCCCAGCCCGTCTTCCGCGCCGGCGCCGCCACCAGCAACATCACCCCCCCGCTCGGCGAGCCGATCGTCGGCAACTTCGTCACGCCCCCCGCCGAGCGCGTCCACGACGAGCTCCACGCCCGCTGTCTGGTCCTCGACGACGGCAAGGCCCGACTCGCCATCGTCGTCTGCGACAACGTGGGCGTCTCCCGCGAGGTCTTCGACCGCGCCAAGCGCCTCGTCGTCGAATCGACCAAAATCCCCCTCGACCACATGCTCATGTCGTCGACCCACACCCACTCGGCCACCAGCGCGCGTTCGATCAACTCCGTCAACCCCGACGCCGAGCTCAACGACTACCAGACCTTCGTCGCCCGCCGGATCGCCGACGGCGTCCGCCGCGCCCTCGCCAACCTCGCCCCCGCCCAGATCGGCTGGGGCTCGGCCGACGTCCCCACCCAGGTCTTCAACCGCCGCTACCACATGAAGCCCGGCACCGAGCTCCTCAACCCGCTCGGCGGCACGGACCAGGTCAAGATGAACCCCGGCATCGCCAACCCCAACGTCCTCAAGCCCGCCGGCCCCACCGACCCCCAAGTCTCGTTCATCACCGTCAAGTCCACCGACGGCCGGCCCATCGCCCTCCTCGCCAACTACTCCCTCCACTACGTCGGCGGCGTCCCCACCGGCGACATCTCCGCCGACTACTTCGCCGCCTTCGCCGACAAGGTCCAGCAGAAGCTCAACGCCGACCGCCTCGACCCGCCCTTCGTCGGCATCATGACCAACGGCACCAGCGGCGACGTCAACAACGTCGACGTCCTGGGCCCCAAGCGCGGCAAGCAAAAGCCCTACGAGCAGACCGACAAGGTTGCCACCGAAATCGCCGACGCCGTCATTAAGGCCCACGCCGACGTCAAGTTCCACGACCACGTCCCCCTCCGCGCCGCCACCCGCGAGCTCACGCTGAAGGTGCGCAAGCCCACGCCCGAGATGGTCGACCGCGCCAAGCGAATCCTCTCCGGCGAGATCACGCCCCCCGGCACCCTCAACGAACCCTACGCCCGCCGCACCCTGCAACTCGCCGAATCCCCCGACGAAGTCACCGTCCCGCTCCAGGCGATCGCCATCGGCGACCTCGGCATCGCCGCCATCCCCTTCGAAGTCTTCACCGCCACCGGCTTGGAGATCAAAGCCAAAAGCCCCCTCAAACCCGCGTTCACGATCTCCCTCGCCAACGGCTCCTACGGCTACCTCCCCACCCCCGAACAACACGCCCTCGGCGGTTATGAAACCTGGCTGGGGACGAACCGAGTAGAAGTCGAAGCCTCCACCAAGATCACCGCGGCAATCCTCGACCTCCTCGCGCGCCTGAAGCAGTAAGCCGCGCCCTTCCGGGTGCCATGCCCTCGCGAGCCGCCGAACAATGTAGCCCGCGCAATTGCGCGATCGGCTCGCGTGGGCATGCCCCAGAGGTGTTCGATTTCAAACAATAGCCGCTGGGGCATGCCCACGCCCCGCGGCTTTGCCGTTGCGCGACATGAGTCTGCCGGCGCGGTGCGAGGGCATGGCACCCGAAATTCGCGCGAATCCGTTCGACCTCGTCCCGCGACGAGTCGCCGGGCTCCCTCAGTCAACTACGACGCGTGCGACGCTTTGACGAGCTTATCCAGCGTCCGCTCCGCCCGCCCCGAATCGATCGCTTCCGCCGCCCTTTGCAGGCCGTCCTTCAAGTCTGCCGCCTCGCCCGCGATCACCAGGCCCGCTGCCGCGTTCAGGAGTGCGATGTCCCGAGTCGGCCCGGTCTGTCCCTGCATCACCAGCCGCAGCATGTCGGCCGCCTCGTCCACGCTCGAGACCTGCAAGTCGCTCAGCCGCGCGTACGGCAGCCCGAGTTGCTCCGGGTCCAGCGTCCACGTGTGCACCCGCCCGTCCTTCAGCTCCGACACCCGCGTCGGTCCGAGCGTCGACAGCTCGTCCAGGCCGTCGTACGCGTTAACCACCCACGCCCGCTCGCTCCCCAGCTCGTGCAGCACCGTCGCCAGCCGGTCCGTCAGCTCCGGCGCGAACACGCCGAGCAACTGATGTTTCGCCCTGGCCGGGTTCGTCAACGGCCCGAGCAGGTTGAACACCGTCGGGATCCCCAGTGACGTCCGCGCATTGGCCACGAACTTCATCGCCGGGTGGTGATACCGCGCGAACGCGAAACAGATCCCCGCCGCCTCCAGGCACGACTTCAACTGTTCCGGCCCCAGGTCCAGCTTCACCCCCAGCCGCTCGAGCACGTCCGCCGACCCGCTCTTCGAACTCGCCGACCGGTTCCCGTGCTTCACCACCCGCACCCCCGCCGCCGCGATGATCAGGGCCGCCGCCGTCGAGATGTTGAACGTCCCGCGGACGTCTCCGCCCGTCCCGCACGTGTCGATGATCACGCCCGCCGCCCGGTCGCACTCGATGGTGACCGCCTTCTCGCGCATCACGGTCGCCGCCCCGACGAGTTCCTCCGCCGTCGTCCCCTTCGCCGCCAGCCCGACGAGCAACCCGCCGATCTGCGCGTCCGTCGCCTCCCCCGACATCACATGCGAGAACGCCGCCCGCGCCTCGTCGCGCGTCAGGTCTTCTCGCCGGCAAAGTTTGAGCAGGATGTCGCGGAGCGGGGCAGTCGAAGTCGGTGCACTGGACATGGTCGCAATGTCAAACCGGCACCGACAAATGTCAAATCGAGTTCCATTCTCTGCGCCCCCTCCGCGCCCTCTGTGTCTCTGCGGTGAACTCTCCGCCCCTACTCGATCACCCCCGCCCCCCCAGTCGCCGTCGTCGCGAACACCGTCGGGTCGATCCCGAACCGTTCCCCGTACGCGCGCTTCAGATGCTCTGTCAGCGCGTCCGCGGAGCGCGGCCGGACCAGCGCGACGATGCACCCGCCGAACCCGCCCCCGGTCATCCGTGCGCCGTACACCCCCTTCACCGCCCCCGCCTGGTCCGCCAGAAAGTCCAGTTCCGGGCAGCTCACCTCGTAGTCGTCCCGCAGCGACGCGTGACTCTCCTTCATGAGCCGCCCGGCCAGTTCGTAGTTCCCCTTCGCCAGCGCCGACGACGCGTCCTGCGTCCGCCCGATTTCCGTCACCACGTGCCGGCACCGCTTGAGGATCAACGGGTCGAGCCCCTCGGCCTCCGCGATCATCTTCGGCGTCACGTCACGCAGCGCCCGGATCCCCGCGTCCGGATACCGGGCCTTGAACCACGCCACGCCCGCCTCGCACTGCGCCCGGCGCTTGCCGTATTCACCGGACGCCAGCTCGTGGTGCACCATCGTGTTGGCGATCACCACGCGCAAATCGCCGGGGTCGACCTTGATGAAGCTCTTGGCGAGCGACCGGCAGTCGAACAGCATCGCGTGCCCGGGCTTGCCGCCGGCCACGATCGTCTGGTCCATGATCCCGCACGGCACCAGCGCAAACTCGTGCTCGGCCCGCTGGCACACCAGCGCGAGGCGGTCCGGCGCGAGTTCCGTCCCCGCCAGCGTCAGCAGGGACAGCGCCGTCCCCACCTCGATCGCCGCCGACGAGCTCAGCCCGCCGCCCACCGGCAGCGTGTTGTCGATCAGCGCGTCCATCCCGACGAGCGGGATGCCGGCCTCCTCGAGCTCGGCCGCCACGCCCCGGCAATAATTCGCCCACGCCGGCTCGCCGCGCGTGATCTTCCTGTCGAGCGCGAACTCGACCACCTGACCCGGGTAGACCGTCGACGCGAGCCGCACGACCGCGTCCTCGCGCGCCCGGCACGCGATGACGACCACCGGCTCGATCGCCATCGGCAGCACGAGCCCGTCGTTGTAATCCGTGTGCTCGCCGATCAGGTTCACCCGCCCCGGCGCGCGCACGATGTGGATTCTGCCGCCGTCCCCGAACGCCGTCACGAACTTCTGCCGTGCGGCCTCCCCCGCGGCGCGATCCGTCTCCGAAACGACCACCGGCGCCGAAGGCGATTGCGTGTGTGCGGGCATAAGGGCGCGACTCTAGAAACGCGGGCGAACAGGGTCAAGGGAGGATGCGGCCGAATTCGTCGTAATGAATGACGAGGGACGAAACTCGAAGTTCGAATCAATGACCAATGGTCAAGGTCGAATGACGCACACACAGACGCGCCCGGACACTCGTTTGGTCATTCGACCTTTGACCTTCGAATTTGATTCGAGCTTCCAGTTTCGTCCTTCGTCATTCCCCGCCTTCGTGATCATTTTCACAACCCACTTTTTCATAGGCGCAACACGAGACCCGCGCGATAATCCCCTCGTGCCGATGAGCCCGTGACTCCCGCGACGCTCGCCGGCACATTGGCAGGTGCGACATGGCCGACCGGCTCATGACACGCGCGGGCCAGCCCAAAGGGGGCGCAGGGGGAACTGTCGCGCGGGGCCGACGAGCACACCGATCTGCATACGACCCGCGACACGGCCTTCGTCGCGCCTTCCCCTCCCCCCTACACCATGACCTTTCACCTTTGACCGCGCGCTGATGCGCGCAGGGAGCACACCTTATGTCCGGCACCTACCCCACAGGCGACCCCTATCGCGACGACCAAGGCGATCCCGCCATGTCGCCATTGGACGCCTCGATCGATTTATCAGGGCGATCCGAAACTCCCGCGGAGGACCACTACGCCGGTTTTACCGAAGGAACCGACGACGCCGCCCAACCCCCGACCCGCCGAACACTTAAACCCTCCTTCTGGCGCTGGATCCACGACCGCAACCCGATGTTCCTCTGCTCGGCCGTCCTGATGTTCGCCGGATACCGCCTGATCCTGGGCGCAATGAACACCCGGCCCGGCGACGTCGCCGGGCTCGCCCCGCTCATCGCCGTCCTCAATTTGTACGAGGCCGCGCTGATCGGCCTCGGCCTGTTCCTGATCCGCCGCCGGGGGCTCTACCGCGACGGCTGGTTCCTCCTGACGATCGAGGCGCTCTTCCTCGTCGATTTGACCAACCTCCAGTCGGAGGTTTACGCCGCCAACGTCTCGACCGGCGTCGCGCTCAACGCGATCTGCTTCGCGCTGGCGCTGGTGAAGATCGGCGTCGTCGTCAAAGTGCTGCGCCTCCGCCTGTCGGTCCCCGAATGGGGCCTGGTCGCGGTCACGCTCGCGATGCTGTTCGGCATGGCGGGCGCATTCAAATCGCTGGCCCGGCCCGACGGGTTCATCGACACGCGCATCCTCTACGCCGCGTGGTGGGCGCTGGGCGGGCTCGTTGCGTTGACCGGCCTGATCCCCCGCGCCGACCGCCTCGGGCGGTTCGCCGCCCTGCCCGGCCGGCTCTACCTCCTCATCCCGATCGCGTCCCTTATCGTCCACCTGTGCGGCGCCAACCGCGTCTACAACGTCCACTTCCACGCGGCCAACCTCGCGCCCGTCCTGGTCGGGCTCGCGGTCGCGCTCACCGGCGTCCGCTGGATTCCGTGGCACCTCGCCGCCCGTGCGCAGGTCGCGCTCGTCGCCCTGGCGGCCCTGCTCTCGCTCCGCGTCCCCGCCGACCTCACGCTGGAAGCGGCCGGTGTCTGGTTCTCGCCCCTGCGCCTGGCGATGCTCGGCGCCGCGATCGTCTGCGCGTGGTCGTTCTGGCGCTACCGCCGGTGGGTGTACGCCTACGCACTGGTCGCCGCTGCCGGCGCCGTAGCGCTCGGTCACACGGTCGCCGCCGCAAAACAGAACCTGGTCACGATCGCGGACCAGCTCCTGGCCGCCCTGAAGGCGCTGATCCCGACCACGCCGATGGCGTGGGGCGTCGTTGCCGTCGTCGCCAGCTTCGTCGTCCTGGCGTTGGGCGCCGTCGTCAGCCTGCGAAAGGAAGCCGCCCCTCCCGGCGACGAGCCCGCGTGACGCGGGTCCCGCCGCTTGCGGCTTGGCGCTTTGA
>DATHXE010000136.1:0-4290 GCA_035459845.1 Tepidisphaeraceae bacterium
CGTCAACCGCGCGACGCTCGGGTACTGGACCGGCTACGGCCCCACGAAGGAGAGTGACGCGTTCGCGTGGGCGAACCTCACGCAGAACTGGGACGCGGCCGTCCGCCAACTGAATAACTCGGCGATGTTCCTGTCGTTCCCGCTGGGCGTGCTCGGCCTGCTCCTGCTGGCGGCGCGGAGCGCGCGGCTCGCGCTCGTGCTGGCGGCGTGGGCGGTCCCGCCGGTGCTGCTGGCGGCTGCGTACTACTGGCGGCCGGGCGACGAGAGCGTGACCGGGTACGGGCGGTTCTTCCTGACGGCGATTGCGCCACTGGCAGTCGGGGCGGCGTGGTGCCTTGCGCGCGGGTTCCAGGCCGACGCGCGGCCGACCGTGTCGAACCGCGCGGCGCGGTGGTTTGCCGCCCCGGCCGGCGCGGCGCTGATCCTCGCCGGCGCGGTCGGGCAGAACTGGGGCGCGGCGTCGGTCGCGATGGATGCCGAATACCGCAAGGGCCGCGCGATGGAAGTCGCGGCGAACGAGATCCTGGGCAAAGAGCGCGCCCCCGCCGGCGCGACGATCTTCGCCCCGCGCGACATGCTCAACCACCTGCAGTTCAAGGGCATCGATCTCCGCCTGTACGATGCGGAGCTCTTCACCCGCGCCGGCGTGCACGGGCTGTCGCTGGAGAAGCCCGACGGGCCCGGCGTGTTCCAGTACGAGCGGGCCAGGGCGATGCACGACCGGCTCAAGGGGAAATCCGACGCCCAGCTTCAGGGGATCGCGCGGCAGATCGCCGGCGACACGCTGGCCGACGGGCGCCGCGCGTTCGTGGTCACGCCGCCCGGCGGCGCGCTCAAACGCGCAATGGCGGACGCCGCGCTGGAGCGGTCCGATAAGCGGCGACTCGCGGTCAAGTCGGTCGCAGGGTGGACCGAGCCCGCGATCCGCGGGGTAGAGGCGCGGTGGGAATTGGTGGAGATCGTCGGGAAATAGAGGCTGGCAGTGCCGGTTGAACTCCGTCCCGCGACAAGTCGCTGGGCTCCCTTTTTTGTGTTGGGCGACATGCTCGAAACGCCGCGCGGAAAAAAGTGGGGTAGATTTGGCTCACGCCGAACCAAATCGTATGCGGAGGGTTTTCCGATGCGCGAGCTGCTGTCTCAAGTCGTGCGCGACGAGCGCGGGGGCGAGGCGATCGACTACGTGCTGGTACTGGGACTGATCGTGGTCGCGGCGCTGCTGTTGATCGGGTCGCTGGGCACCAAGATCGCGGAGCGGTGGCGGGCGATCATGGATCTGGTGTAAGGCCGGCGGGCCAAGGCGATCGGCGGGAACCGGGGGCCCGTCGCGACCCACCTGTGGTAGGCTGTGGGTGTGGCCGCGCGCGCGGCCTCACACCGTGGACCGCGGGCGATGGCCGACGACGTCACCCAAATCCTCAGCGCCATCGACGGCGGCGACCCGCACGCCGCCTCGCGCCTGTTGCCACTGGTCTACGACGAGCTCCGCAAGCTCGCCGCCCACCGGCTGGCGGGCGAGCGACCGGGGCAGACCCTTCAGGCGACGGCCTTAGTGCACGATGCCTATCTGCGGCTGGTCGGCGGTGGGGGCGGGGGGCCGATGCGGTGGGACGGCCGGGGTCACTTCTTTGCCGCCGCGGCCGAGGCGATGCGGCGCATCCTGGTCGACAACGCGCGGCGGAAGCGCCGGACGAAACACGGCGGGGGCCTGGGGCGAGTCGACCTGGAGGGAGTCGAAGCCGCCGCCCCGGCACCGGACCCGCGAGACGACCTGGTCGCGCTCGACGCCGCCCTCACCCGGTTGGCGGCGGCCGAACCGCAGGCGGCCAAGCTGGTCGAGCTCCGCCACTTCACCGGGCTGTCGGTCGCCGACGCGGCCGCGGCGCTGGGCATCTCCCCGCGATCGGCCGACCGCGTCTGGTCGTTCGCCCGGGCGTGGCTGCACCGCGAAATATCCGAAACGGCGGCCGACCCGGATGCCTAGCGAGAATCCTGGCGTGATTCCGGTCGGGCGGCGCATGGTCTATCGGACGCGTCGCGGGATACTGGCGGTCGGCCGGTCTGCGGCGCGCGACCCCTCCTCGAGGGCCCCTATGACCGAACACGAATTGTTTCAGGCCGTGCTCGACCTGCCGGATGGGCCCGCCCGCGCGGCGCTGCTCGACGACGCGTGCGCGAGTGACCCGGAGCGGCGCACCCGGATCGACGCCCTCCTCCGGTCGCACGAACAGGCCGGCAGCTTCCTCGACGCGCCGGCGGCCGTGCTGCCCGACCCCGGCGACGTCGACCCGCTCGCGCTCGACGACGCCCCGACCCAGGACGGCAGCGTCCCGCCCGAGGGGGACGAAGACCTGCGCGGCGTGCTCACCCCGTCGACCCGCGCCGGATCGCTCGGCCGGCTCGCCCACTACGAGGTGCTGCAGGTGCTGGGGCGCGGCGGGTTCGGCGTGGTCTTCCGCGCGTTCGACGACGTCCTCCAGCGCGTCGTCGCGATCAAGATGATGGTCTCGCACATGGCCCTGACGTCGCCGGCCCGGAAGCGGTTCCTGCGCGAGGCCCGCGCGTCCGCGGCGGTGCGGCACGAGAACGTCGTGCAGGTCTACGAGGTCGCCGAGCAGCCCCTGCCCTACCTCGTGATGGAGTTCATCCCCGGCGAGACGCTGCAGCAGCGGCTCGACCGCAGCGGCCCGCTCGACCTGGCCGAGACGCTGCGGGTCGGGCGGCAGATCGCCGAGGGGCTCGCCGCCGCGCACACGAGCGACCTGGTGCACCGCGACGTCAAGCCGGGCAACGTCCTGCTCGAGGGCGGGACGCACCGCGTGAAGCTGACCGACTTCGGCCTCGCGCGCACGGCCGACGACGCGAGCATGACCCAGAGCGGCATGATCGCCGGCACGCCGCTGTACATGGCGCCCGAGCAGGCGATGGGGCAGACGTCGGACCAGCGGGCCGACCTGTTCAGCCTGGGCAGCGTGCTCTATCACATGGTGACCGGCCGCCCGCCGTTCCGCGCCAGCAGCACGCTGGCGGTGATGAAGCGGGTGGCGGAGGACACGCCGCGCCCGCCGCGCGAGATCATCCCGGAAACCCCGCAGTGGCTCGCCGACATCATCACGAAGCTCCACGCGAAGAACCCGGCCGAACGGTTCGCCTCGGCCCGCGAGGTCGCCGACGTGCTGGCCGACTGCGAGGAGCAACTGAAGGCGAATTCGAAGCTGCGGGATTTCTCGCGCATCCCGCGCGGGACGTCGAAGCATGGGACGGCCCGGCGGAAGTGGCTGACCGCGGCGGCGGCCGTCGTGCTCCCGCTGATGGCGCTGGCGGTGACGGAGCTCTCCGGCGTCACGCGCCTCGTACGGCGGCATCCGGCCGGGCCGAAACCGAATGAAGTCGCCGTCGCCGGCTCACTCGTGTCGGCGAAGGCCGCCGTGCCGACGACTCCCCCGGCCGAGCAATGGGTTCAGCTTTTCAACGGCAAAGATCTGACCGGCTGGAAGACCCACCCTGACGAGCCGGGCGACTGGGAGGTGATTGACGGCATCCTGATCGGGAGCGGCCGCCGCGGATTCCTGTTCACAGACCGTGGCGACTTCAAGGATTTTCATCTCCGCGTCCAAGTCAAGATCAACAATCGCGGCGACAGCGGCATCGTGTTCCGCTCGGCCTACGAAATCCGCCGCGGGCTCGAAGCGTGGCAATTCTGGATTCCCGGGGCTTACGAGGCGGAAATCCAGAAACAGCCCAGCCACAACCGGCCGACCGGCAGCCTCGCCGAAATTCCCGAGGAGGGGAAGCCCAACCTGTTGGCGCTGGCGGCCGACGACTCGCTGACCCGGCCCAACGAGTGGTTCCTCTTCGAGCTCAGGGTGGAGGGCAACCGTTTCGTCACCCTCATCGACGGTACCGAGGCCGCGCGCTGCGTGGACTCGCTCGACCGCCATCCCCGCGGCCACCTCGCGCTCCAGATATGGCATGCGAACACGAACGTCCAGTTCCGCAGGATCGAGATCCGCGAGCTCGGGCCGACGCCGCCGGCCCCGCGGTGACGGCGCTAAATGCGGGCGGCGCCGCCGCTCACGCGAGCTTCTTCACGATCGCGTCCACGTCGTACACGCACCCGCCCCACGTCCCACCGCCCGCTTGCTGCAGCACCGCCCACAACCGCGTGTCCGCCGCGATGTCCGGATCGGCCGCGAGGTCGGGCCGCGGCGCCCGCGCCGCCAGCACGCGGGCTCCCTGCTCCGGGCTGAACTGCGCGTCGCCCTCGACGACCAGGTCGACGGTGCCTTCCAG
>DATHXE010000137.1:0-2818 GCA_035459845.1 Tepidisphaeraceae bacterium
AAGTCGTTGAGGTCGTCGATGGCGATCAGGACGACGTTCGGCGGGCCGGCCAAGGACAGGGGGGCGAGCAGCGCGAGCGCGAGGAAGGAGAGGAGGCGCGGCATGGTTGGGACCTGTAACCGCGACGGCGCGGCGCGACAAGTGCGTGCGCCGGGTGCCATGCCCTCGCACCGCGCCTGGCACCTTCCCGCGCGCGCCTGTGCATTCGCGGTGCGTGGGCATGCCCCAGTGGCGTTCGATCTCGAAACGAAGGTCGTCGGGCTTCATCTCATTGCGAACGCCGCTGGGGCATGCCCACGCGAGCCGGCGACACATTTCGAGTGGCCGAGCCCGATCGGCGGCTCGCGAGGGCATGGCACCCGAACGCACGCGCGGCGCGGGTCATGCGCTGTCGGAACTGTCAACGGACAAAGTGCGACGTCACCAAACGCCTCGAAAATTCCGGGATCGCCAGTGGGCCGGACACCAGCCCCGTGCATACGATTCCACGAGGCGAAAACGTATGCCTTGGACGAATCTCACAGACGTCCGCTGCTATTACGAGGCGCTGGGATCCGGCGAGCCGCTGATCCTGGTCCCCGGGCTGGGGGTGGACTGTCGACTGTGGGACCCGGTGCTGCCGGAGCTCGCCGAACAGTTCAGCGTGATCGCCGTCGACAACCGCGGGATGGGGCGGAGCGAGGCGCGTCGGAAGCCCCAACGCCTGGCGGATTACGCCGCCGACCTGGTCGAACTGCTCGACCACTTCCAGATCGACCGGGCGCACGTCCTCGGGCTGTCCCTGGGCGGGATGATCGCGCGGCGCATGGCGATCGACCACCCCTCCCGCGTCAACCGGCTCGTGCTTTGCTCGTGTACGGACCGGTTCACGCCCTACCTGCGGCAGATGACGATGCTGCTGGTCAGCGTGCTGCGGAAGATGCCGACCGAGGCGTTCAATCGCACGATCGAGCTGCTCGGCACGTCGCCGCAGTTCTTCGACGCGAACGCGGAACTAATCGAGCGGCGCGTGGCGGACAAGTGTGACTTCTCGCCGGGCGCGCGGGCGATCGGACAGCAATTGCGGTGCGTGGCGTGCGAGGACGCGCAAAACGACCCGCGCGACGTCGTCCGAACGCCCACGCTCGTCATGGCGGGCGAGCACGATGCGCTGATCCCGGCCGTCTACGCGCAGGCGATGGCCGGGCGGATACCAACCAGCGAATTCCGGATCGTTCCGGGCGCGGGGCACAACCCGCTGCTCGAGCGGCCGGACGTGGCGTGCCCGGCGATCGTGGAGTTTCTCAAATCGAACAAGACTACCGGGGCGGCGTCGCGTGACGCCGCCGGCCGGGCCGAGCGGAGGACGATGGCAACGCACTGATGCGCCACGGACGGCGCGGCTCAGTACGCGAGGCGGACGAATATGTTCATGTCACTGAACAGCCTGATGCGATGGTGGGGCCAGCGCGACGACGAGTCCGGCGACGGCGAGGGCGACCGCCCGCCGCGGGCGATCGAAGACGTGCTCGTCACGCCGGAGATTGCGCCGCAGGAGCCGTGGCTGACGAGCGTCGAACGGGCCGGCATCCCGCGCACGCTGACGTACCCGTCGACCACGCTCGCCCGCCTGCTCGATCAGACCGCCGACCGGTTCGGCGACGCCCCGGCCGTCGCCTATCAGAACGTCCGCTGGACTTACGCCGAACTGCTCGCCCGCGTCAACCGCGTCGCCGCCGGCCTGGCGACGCTGGGCGTGCGGAAGGGCGATCACGTCTTGATGACGCTCCCGAACTGCCCCGAGTTCGTGAGCTGCTTCTTCGCGATCCAGAAGCTCGGGGCCGTCGTCGTCAACGCCGGGCCGTTGATCGGCAGCGACGACCTGCACGAGCTCATCAAGCTCGCCCGCCCGCGCGTGGCGATCGGGCTGGACCTGCAGGCGGGCGTTCTGACCAGGGCCGCGCGGGAGTGCGGCGTCGAGCACTTCGTCTGGACGAGTCTTCAGTCATATCAAACGCTGATCAAGCGCGTCGGCTATCGCTTCAAGCTCTGGCACTCGAAGGACTCCAAGCGCCACGCCGAGGGGAATGGTGACGGCAAGCCGCACGCGACCAAGGGCAAGGTTCACGCGTCGTCGCACGGACACGCGCACAAGGCGCAGCACGTTGCCCTCCACGACCTGACGGCCCGGTGCGCCGCCCGCCCGCCGACGGTCGCCCCCGACCCCGGCGACGTCGCCGTCCTCCAGCCGACCGGCGGCACCACCGGCACGCTCAAGCTCGCCGAGCTCACGCACCGGTCGCTCCTCGCCAACTGCACGCAGGTCGCGACGTGGATGAACGTGCGCATCGGCCAGGAACGCTTCTTGTCCGTGCTCCCGATGTTCCACGTGTACGGGCTGAACCTCTGTCTCGTCGCGGCGGTGTACAGCGCCGGCACGATGGTGCTCATGACCCGCTACGAGACGCACTCCGCTCTGGACCTGATCCGCCGCGAGGGCGTGACGATCTTCCCGCTCGTCCCGGCGATCTGCGATGCGCTGTCGAACCTGCTCGAAGAAGAAGGCGGCGCGACCGACGGCCGGCCGTTGCTCCCGACGATGCGCCTGTGCATCAGCGGCGCCGCGCCGCTCCCGCCCGCGTCCGGCGAGCGATTCATGCGCCTCACCGGGTCCGACGCCATCGAGGGCTACGGCCTGACCGAGGCCTCGCCCGTCACCCACGCCGGCCTGCCCGGCGACCCGCGCCCCGCCACGATCGGCCTGCCCATGCCCGACACGCGCGTCCGCGTCATCGACCCCGAGACCGGCGACGACGTCCGCCCCGGCGAGACCGGCGAG
>DATHXE010000138.1:0-3046 GCA_035459845.1 Tepidisphaeraceae bacterium
GCTCAGCCCGATCGTGCTCGGCGACGTCGTCATCTACACCGGCGGGAGCACCGGCGTAAAAGCCTTCAAGGTCGAGAAGACCGCCGACGGCTTCGCCGCCAAGGACCACTGGGTCAACGACCAGTTCGGGAGCAACTTCTCCACGCCCGTCGTGAAGAACGGGCGCGTTTACGGCATCGCCGAGCGCGGGACCTTGTTCTGCCTCGACGCGAAAGACGGCAAGGCCCTGTGGAACAAGCCGGGGCTCGCGAGCGGCGGCTACGGCTGGGTCGTCGACGCCGGCCCCGTGCTGGCCGTCCTCAACAGCCGGTGCGACCTGACCGTCTTCAAGGACAGCCCCGCCGCGTTCGAACAGGTCGCCCAGTTCCGCGCCGGCGACGGCCAGACCTACGCCGCCCCGATCTTCACGCCGGGCCGGATCTACGTGACCGAACAGGGCGAGGTGGCGGCGCTGGGGCTCGAGTAGCTCAACATTCCGATGTTGAGGAGCGGCGTTCGCAGACCAATCCTGTATCACGCGCATTGACCTTCCGCGCCCCTCCTCAACATCGGAATGTTGAGCTACGCGCGCGCAACGCCGCGACCTGACCCCGGTAAGCGAGGGTGGAGGACTTTCACTTGCGCTACCCCATCGCCGTCGTGATCACCTTGGCAACGTGGGCCAGCGCCGCCCCTGCGGCCGACGCGCCGCCGACACTGCGCCGCGGCGACACCGTCACCGTCGCGGGCTCGCGCACCGAGGTCCGCAAGGTCGACGCCCTCCCTCTCGTCGATTCCGACTACTCCCGCCGGTTCCGTTTCGACGCCTTCGACAACCCCAAGCTCAAACAGCTCCGCGAGCGCTACAAGCTCGACGAGGTCGTCGCCGCGGGGAAGGACGAGTTCGACAAGCAGGTCCTGCTGCTCGATTGGTCGAACCGCCAGTTCAAGAAGTTCGGCAAGCCCTCGTCCAAGGCCCGCGGCGCGATGGACGTGCTCGCGGCGATCGACGACGGCCACACGTTCTTCTGCGCCCATTACGCCGACGTCCTCGTCTCGGCGGCCGCGAGCCTCGGGTGGTACGACCGCCCGCTCGCCCTGCGCCGCCCGGACCACCTGGGCGAGGGCTCGACCGAGCACACGTCGACCGAGATGTGGTCGAACGTCCACCGCAAGTGGGTCATGATGGACCCGACGTTCGCCATGTACGCCGAGAAGGCCGGCGTGCCCCTCAGCGCGTACGAGCTGAGGCAGGAGTGGTTCCTGCGCGAGGGCCGCGACGTGACCTTCGTCGTCGGCACGGAGCGCACGCGCTACCGCAAGTCCGACCTGCCGGTCCTCCGTGGCAAGTTCCCCGGCTTCGGCGACCTGAATCTCGACGCCTCGGCCATCACGCCCTACGCGTTCATCGGCTACATCCCCAGCACCGACCTGATGGACCGCGGCCCCGACTACGCGAAGATGTTCATCACCCAGGACGAGATCGGCGCCGGCACCAAATGGCACAAACGCGACGTGCCGAAGGACCCGGCGACCGACCCGTACTTCCCGATCCACCAGGCGGCCGTCTCGCTGACTCGCGCGGAGACCGGCCTTCGCGTCTCACTGGTGACGCTGACGCCGAACTTCAAGGGCTACGAAGTGCGCGTCGACGGCGGCGAGTGGAAGCCGACGCCGGCCGAGTGGACCTGGACGCCGCACGCGGGGGCGAACAAGCTGGAAGTGCGGGCGGTCAACCAGTTCGGCGTGCCGGGGGCGGCGTCGATCGTCGAGGTCGACGTCGCGCGATAGGGGCGCGCGTTCCGGGTGCCATGCCCTCGCGAGCCGCCGACCGGGCCGGTTCGCGTCACAACGTGTTCGGCCCGCGTGGGCATGCCCCAGAGGTGTTCGATTTCAGAGCGAAAGCATCTGGGGCATGCCCACGCCCCGCGATGACATCTCCTCTCCATTCGGAGCTCTTCGGCGCGGTGCGAGGGCATGGCACCCAGATTCCCTTGACCGAACGCTTCTCGACCCCGTCCCGCGACAAGTCGCTGGGCTCCCTCAGACAGTCCCCTCGCGGTACGATCCCGCCCATGACCCCCGCCTTCCGCGTTCTCGCCGCATTCCTCTCCCTCGCGCTCGCCTCCGCCGCCCTCGCCGCGCCGTCGCCCGTCAAGCTCATCTTCGACACCGACATGGACTCCGACTGCGACGACGTCGGCGCGCTCGGCATGCTCCACGCGCTCGCCGACCGGGGGGAAGTCGAGATCCTCGCCACCACCGTCTCGTCGAAGAACCCGTGGTCGCCGCTGTGCGTCAGCGCGATCAACCAGTTCTTCGGCCGGCCCGACGTGCCCGTCGGCGTGCCCAAGGGCCACGCCGGGCGCAAGGAAACCAAGTACGCCCAGAAGATCGCCGAGCAGTTCCCGCGCAAGCTCGAGTCGGCCGACAAGGCTCCGGACGCGATCGCGGTCTGGCGCACCGCCCTCGAGAAGGCCGAGGACGGCTCCGTCACGATCGTGACCGTCGGCTACCTCTCTAACGTCGCCGAACTCCTCAAGCGCCCTGCCCAGGGTGACCGCCCCTCCGGCCTCGACCTGGCGAAGCAAAAGGTGAAGGTCTGGGTCTGCATGGGCGGCAACTTCGTCGGCGACCCGCCCAAGGACGACCTCAAGCTGACCAACAACAACTTCACGTTCGACAGGGAAGCGTCGCTCTACGCCGTCAAGAATTGGCCCACGAAGCTCGTCTTCGTCGGCCGCGAGATCGGCAGTGTCCCGAGCGGCCTGAAGGTCGGCGCGAAGCTGAAGGAACTCCCGGCCGGCAGCCCGATCCGCAAGGGTTACGAGCTTTACTTCGGCGGTGTCGCCAAGGACCGCCACGTCGCCGACCAGTCGACCCTCCTCTACGCCACCCGCGGCCTGGGCGAGTATTGGATGATGCGCGGCCCCGGGTTCATGGAACTGGCCCCCGACAACCAGTTCTCCTGGAGCCCGGTCGAGGGCGGGCGCCAGTACTACCTGTTCAAGAAACCGGGCACCGACCGCGCCGTCGAAAAGGTGATCGAAGAGCTCATGATGGCGGG
>DATHXE010000139.1:0-15855 GCA_035459845.1 Tepidisphaeraceae bacterium
GTGTGAGCCGAGGTCGTCGGCGAGGATGACGACGACGTTGGGGCGCGGGGCGGCGGGCGAGGCGGTGGCCGCGAGGTGGGCGGTGCACAGGATCAGGGCGGGGAGTAGGGGGTGTCGCACGGAGCCTCCTGGGTTGGGGGATAGTTGAGCACGGGTAGCGGGCGGTTGTCTACGGGGTGGTGGTGCGGTGTCGAACGGAACGGACGCGGAGGGTTAAGGGTAGTACGCGCGCGCGACGGCCCGCGGAATGGCGACGCGTTTTGAATGTGCGAGTGTCGCAGGACGCGCTGGGCAAGCCCAGCGGCTAAAAGGGGGTGCTGCGCGTCAGCGGGTCGTCGACCTGCAGCTAGCTGTGCGGTCCTACAATGCGGGACTATGGGAACCCACGTTGTCGTGAAGCCGAATCGACGGGGACGCCGGGTCGCCGCGCTGGTCGCGATGCTCGTTGTCGTTGGGGCGGGGCTTTACTTCTCGGGCGTGCTGTCGGGGTGTTTCGTCCCTAAGACGCGGATCGCGGTGAAGCAGCAGTATCGGGGGCCGGCGACGCGGGTGGTGGGGGTGGAGGATTGGCCGCAGTTGCGGGGACCGCGGAACGATCAGATTTCGCGGGAGACGGGGCTTTTGGAGAAGTGGCCTGACGAGGGGCTCAAGGTGCTGTGGTCGGCGGAGGTGGGGCTGGGGTATTCGAGCCCGGTGGCGGCGGGGGGCAAGGTGTTCTTGTTTTCGATGAACGATCAGAAGGAGACGCTGACGGCGTTCGACGCGGCGACGGGGGCGATCTTGTGGAGCAAGGAAGGGGGCGAAGGGTGGATCACGTCGTACCGGGGGACGCGGGCGACGCCGACGGTGGACGGGGATCGAGTCTACACGTTCGGCGGGCGCGGGGAGCTGATCTGCCGGCGGACCGGCGACGGCGGGGAGGTGTGGCGGGCGAACGTGCTGGAGATGACGGGGAACACGAACGTGCAGTGGGGGATGGCGTCGAGCCCGACGGTCGATGACAAGCACGTGTACGTGCAGGCGGGCAAGGGCGGGCCGGTCGCGGTGGCGGTGGACAAGATGAGCGGGAAGCTGGCATGGCGGAGCCAGGCGACGGGGACGGGCGGGTACGCGAAGGTGATCGAGGCGGACGTGGGCGGGGCGCGGCAGTTGATCGTGTTTGCCGGTGAGGCGATTTACGGTGTGACGCCGGCGGACGGGACGACGCTGTGGTCGCACGTGTGGCGGACGTCGTACGACGTGAACGCGTCGACGCCTTTGTACGACCCGGCGACGCGGCGGGTGTTTTTGACCAGCGCGTACAACCACGGGGGAATCGTGCTGCAGCTGTCGGCGGGGGGCGCGACGCCGGTGTGGGAGAACGGGCTGGTGCAGGGGAAGTTCCAGGGGGCGATCCTAGACGGCGGATATCTGTACGCGAACAGCGAGGTCGACGGCGGGACGGCGGCGCTGGTGTGCGTGTCGTGGGCGGACGGGAGCCTGAAGTGGAAGGCGGACTCGAAGTTTCGGCTGGGGATGGGCGGGTCGATCGTGCGGTTCGCGGGGAGCAAGATGATGGTCGGGCAGAGCGAGCGGGGGAAGCTGGTGCTGATGCGCGCGACGCCGGAGGGGATCAGCAAGGTGAGCGAGAGCGAGGGGGTGGAGGGGAAGGAGGTGTGGGCGACGCCGCTGGTGTACGGCGGGCGGTTGTACGCGAAGGGGGAGAAGGAGCTGGTTTGTTATGAGGTGGGAGGGGATGTGAAGCGGTAGGCGTGGGCGCTCGCGGGGTTACCGGACCCGGGACGGATCCGGGGCGGCGCTTCGGGCGGAGCTCGTGCGACTCTGCCCCGGCTTATCGGGCCTGCGACCGGGGTGCGCTTCAACTGAGTGGCAAGATGTGCCGACGATGCGGGTGATGTCGTCTGTTCTGTCCTCACCCGATTCTGCGCGCGCGCCCGACTTGGGCGACGTGATCGTGCGCGCGACGGCGTCGCTGATCGTCGTGCTGGACCGGGGCGGGCGGATCGTGCAGTTTAACCCGGCGTGCGAGCGGGCGACGGGGTATGCGTTCGACGAAGTGCGGGGGCGGGCGTTCTTCGACTTTCTCGTCCCGCCGGACGATGCGCCGGGCGTGCGGGCGGTGTTCGACCGGCTGATCGCCGGCGAGTTTCCGAACACGCACGAAAACGACTGGGTGACCAAGGCCGGGGCGCGGCGGCGGGTGGTGTGGACGAACAGCGCCGTGGTCGGGCCGGGGGGCGCGGTGGAACTGGTCGTGGCGTGCGGGAACGACGTCACGGACCGCCGGCAGATCGAGGTCCGGCTGCGCGAGTCGGAGGAGCGGTACGCGCTGGCGGTGCGCGGGGCGAACGACGGCATCTGGGATTGGGATCTGCGGGCCGGGACGCTTTATGTCTCGGCGCGGTGGCGCGCGATGGCGGGGTGCGCGGGGGAGCCGTGGGACGCGTCGCCGGAGAGCTGGCTGGCGCGGGTTCACCCGGACGACCGGCCGCGCGTGCGGGAGGAGATCGATCGACATCTCGCGGGGCAGACGCCGCACGTGGAGATCGAGCACCGGATGCGGTGCGGGGCGGCCGAGGGGGCCGAGGCGGTTTACCGGTGGTATTTGGTGCGCGGGCTGGCGATCCGGAATGCGCGCGGGGTGGCGTACCGCATGGCCGGGTCGCTGGGCGACGTGACGGATCGCAAGGCCGTGGAGGAGCGGCTGGTGCGCGAGGCGCTGTACGACAGCCTCACGGGGCTGGCGAACCGCGTGCTGATTCGCAACCGGCTGGAACAGGTGCTGGCGCGGGCGCGGCGGAACCCGGAGGCGCGGTTCGCCGTGCTGTTTTTGGACCTGGACCGGTTCAAGGTGATCAACGACGGGCTGGGGCACTGGGTGGGGGACGAGCTGCTGGTCGAGGTGGCGCGGCGGCTGCAGACGTGCGTCCGGCCGTCGGACACGGTGGCGCGGCTGGGGGGCGACGAGTTCATCGTGCTGCTGGAAGACCTTCGCGCGGATGCCGACGCCGTGCGGGTGGCCGAGCGCGTGCAGGAACTGCTCAAGAGCGCGTTCGTGCTGGGGGATCACGAGGTGTTCACGTCGGCGAGCGTGGGGATCGTCGCGGGGTCGGGCGAGTACGCATCCGTGCAGGACCTGCTCCGCGACGCGGACGCGGCTATGTACCGGGCCAAGGCGCTGGGCAAGAGCCGGCACGAGCTGTTCGACGAGGCGATGCACGAGCAGGCGCTGGCGGTGCTGGAGCTGGAGACGGACCTGCGCCACGCGATCGAGCGGGGGGAGTTCTTCCCGGTGTTCCAGCCGATCGTGGCGCTCGCGGGCGGGGCCCTACGCGGGTTCGAAGCGCTGGTGCGCTGGCGCCACCCGGACAAGGGGATGGTCAGCCCGGCCGCGTTCATTCCGGTGCTGGAGGAGACGGGGCTGATCGTCCCGCTCGGGGCGTGGATGCTGCGGGAGAGTTGCCGGATGCTCGCGGGCTGGCGGGCGCGGTTCCCGTGGGTCGCGGCGGCGGGCGTGCGCGTGAGCGTCAACGTGTCGGGGAAGCAGTTCGCGCGCGGGGACCTGGCGGCGGAGGTGCGGGCGGCGCTGGCGGAGTCGGGCCTGCCGCCGGCGTGCCTGGCGTTGGAGATCACCGAGAGCGTGATGATGACCAACGCGGACGCGTCGGCGGACGTGCTCCGCGGGCTGCGCGAGCTGGGCGTGACGATCCACGTGGACGACTTCGGCGTGGGGTACTCGTCGCTGGCGCAGCTGCACCGCTTCCCGATCGACGCGCTGAAGGTCGACCGGGCGTTCGTCTCGCGCCTGGGCAAGCCCGGCACGGACGACGACCGGGCGCGGGACACGACGCTGGTGCGCACGATCCTGGCGCTGGCACACAACCTGGGCATGGGCGTGACGGCCGAGGGGATCGAGACCGAGGCGCAGCTCGAGGCGCTCAAGGCGCTGGGGTGCACGCTGGGGCAGGGGTATCTGTTCGCCAAGCCGCTGGCGGCGGGGGACGTGGAGGCGATGCTGGGACGGGAGGAGGCGGGGACGGCGCTGAAGATTCCCGCGTAGCGCGGGTGGTTTGGGTGCCATGCCCTCGCACCGCGCTCAATGCGTATCGGTTGGCGGGACACGGTCGTCGCGGGGCGTGGGCATGCCCCGGGGGGTCTCGATTGGAAATCGAACGCCGCTGGGGCATGCCCACGCGAGCCGATTTCGCTGTTGCGCGTAGCAATTCACCTGGCGGCTCGCGAGGGCATGGCACCCGGAGCGACGCACGCCTTCATCGCAACGTCGCGATTCCTGCTCACTTCGCTCCCAGCACGAACGCCCACCACCAGTCCTTGTCGCGGCGGGTCTTGCCGATCGGTGACCAGGCGGGCGTCGGCGGGGCCGGCTCGGGTTCGCCGGGGCCTTGTTTGATCAGGACGACCTTGGGGCGGTTGGCGGGCGCGAGGGATTTGAGGTCGTCGGTGGAGATCCAGCGGGTGGGGCGGTTGGCGTAGATCGACAGGGAGACGTCGGCGCGCTTGCCGGTGGGGTGGGCGTTGTACAGGTCGGCGGTGGGGGCCGACGCCCAGACGGCCTGGGCGATTTCGCGCATCGGCGACTGGCCCGCGTAGGTCCGCGCGTAGCCGGGCGCCATCGCCGCCTGTGCCGCGAGCATGACGACCACCGTCGCCCCGAGCAGGGCCGCCAGCCACTGCCGCCGGACGAGCATCCCCGCCGCGAGGAGCAGGCCGAGTCCGATCGTCAGTCCCGCCCCCCACGGGCGGCTGATCCAGGGCGTGCCGTCCTCGGTCGGGGCGTATTTGGTGCCCAGGATCGTCGCCGCGGCGGCCGGGAGGACCACGCCGGCGGTGACCAGGAGCGCCCAGTGCTGGGCGACCATGGCCTTGTCCAGCCCGGTCCAGGTGCGCCGCCGGGTCAGCTCCATGACGCCGTGCGCCGCGACGATCGCGGTGGCGGGGAGCACGGGCAGCAGGTAGCGGTCCTTGCGATCCTTGTAGACGGTCATCGCGAGGACGGGCACGATCGCGAGCGACACCGCCAGGAGCATCGGCCCGCGCCGTCGCGCGGCCGCGACCAGGCCGGCGACGAACGGGACGGTCCACGGGAAGAGCAGGGGGAGCAGCGCGACGTAGGTGTAGGCCCGGCTGGGCTGCTCCCCGCGGACGGCCGAGAACTCGCCGAACCACTCGCGCCGCGCCTCGGGCACCAGCCGGTCGACCGCCACGTACCACGGGGCCGCGACCGCGAGCATGAGCAGCGCGCAGACGGCGATCGGGCCGGCCCACTGCCGCCACGCGCCGGTGGGGGGCGGGGGCACTTCCCCGGATTGGTCCAGGCGCCGCCAGGCGGCGACGTGCGTCCAGACGGCGTACACGAGCACGGGCAGCACGGTCTGCACGAGACCGACGGGGCCCTTGAGCATCATCACGACGCCGAGGCACAGGCCGGCCGAGGTCAGGCCGGCCCAGCGCCGGCCGTGCAGGACGGCGTGGGCGAGGCCGAGGTTGGCGAGCGTGACCCACAGGCCCAGGTGGACGTCGATGATCGCGCTGCGCCCGTAGCGGAGGAACATGACGGACGTGCCGCAGGCGATCGCGGCGACCAGGGCGGTGGTGGGATCTGAAACGGCGCGGCCGAGCTCGTAGGTCGCGATCAGCATCAGGCACGCAGCCAGGAGCGTCGGCCAGCGCGTCTGCCAGGCGAGCTTGAGCCATGCGGGCTCGTGAACGGCGGGGTCGCGGTTGGCCAGGTCGCGCAGGGTCGCGTCGGCGATCGCCAGGGCGGTTAGCCACGGGGTGAGCGGGGGCTTCTTGACGCGGGGCTCTTCCTCGAGCGTCGGGACGAGCCAGCCGGGCCGGCCGTCGGCGGCTTCGTAGGCGAGGGTTGGCGCGTGGTCGCGGCGGAGCTCGAGCGCGGTGCCGACGACCAGATTTTCCAGCCCGCTGGAGAATTCGGTCTGGTTGAGCGTCGGCGCGATCGCGGCGAAGAAGACGCCGACCAACCCGACCCAGGCGAGCACGCGCGGGACGCGGAGCGGCGCGGGCACGGCGGGGCCGTCATGGGCGGTAAGCGGCTCGTTGGCAGGGGTGTCGGAGACGGAGTGCGCGGTCATCCCGCGCGCGATACTAACGCGCTGCGAGCGGATTCCCAATCGTCGGACGGACCGGGTGCGGCATGCTAAACGTTGCTCCGGGATGCCGGTAGAGGGTCGAGGTAAGACGGCGGTCTCGGGTCGGGAGGTGGCGACGGACGGCGGCCGGGCGATCGCGTCCGGTGTTTCGGCGGGCGCCGGTCACCGCGGTGGTCGGTTGAGTCCCTGGTCGTTCGGAGGTGTCTGGTCATGGTCCGACTTCACTCGCTGGCGGTCGTCCTTTGCGTCCTGTCCGGATGGGCGGCGGTCGCCGACGCCCGGCCGCTCAAGCTGCACGGGATCTTCGGCAGCCACATGGTCGTCCAGCGGGACAAGCCGATCGTGATCTGGGGTTGGGCCGAGGCGGGGAAGGCGGTCGCGGTGCGGTTCGGAGCCGAGTCGGCGCAGGCGGTCGCCGGCGCGGGTGAGGGGCGGTGGGAGGTCACTTTCCCCGCCCGCAAGGCGAGCGCGGAGCCACTGGCCCTGGTCGCGAAGGCCGGGGAGGAGACGGTAGCGCTGGAGGACGTGGTGATCGGCGACGTGTGGGTGGCGAACGGTCAGAGCAACATGGCGTTGCCGCTGAACAAGGACACCGAGGCGGACGTCGAGACGCCGCAGGCGAATCGACCGCTGCTGCGCCACTTCCGCATCAAGACGAACGAGCAGGCGACGCCGCAGACCGACATTCCCGCCGACGCCGTGGAAAACGGGGGCTGGGAGGTTTCGACGCCGCAGACGGCCCCGGGGTTCTCGGCGATCGGGTACTACTTCGGATCGCGCGTGCAGCAGGCGCTGGGCGTCCCGGTGGGGGTGATCTGCAACTCACGGGGCGGGGCGTCGATCGAGAGCCTGGTGCCCCCGCACAAGTTCGCCGCCGACCCGCTGGCGGCGGCGTACAAGGCGCACGTGGACCGCACCGCGGCGGCGTTCGACGCCCGGGCCAAGGCGCTCGAGGTCTGGCAGAACCAGGTCAACCGGGCCAAGTCGAAGGGCCTGCCGGAGGCGAAGTGGCCGCCCAAGCCGGCGGCCGCCGAGAACCTCCGGTCGTGGGACATCCCCGGGAAGAGCCCGTCGGACGCGGCCAGCGTCTACAACGGGATGTTCGGCGCGTTCAAGGGGTTCAACATCAAGGGCGTGGTGTTCCACCAGGGGTACAACAACGCGATGACGTCCAACTGTCGTCCGAACCGGTACCGCGTGCTGACGCGGCTGATGGTGCAGGGCTGGCGGGACGACTTCAACGACCCCGAACTGCCGGTCGCCGTGATCGAGTTCTGCGCCGGGGGCGACACGCAGCACGAGGAGAACTTCGAAGCGCTGTCGCACGCGGGCGCCCCCTACATCCGAGAGGCGCAGCGGCTGGGGCTGGCGGACGTGGGCGACCCGAAGCACACGGCGTTCATCCCGGGGTACGACGTCCAGGTGCCCGGGCTGCACCCGGGGAAGAAGCGCGAGCACGGGCTGCGCGCCGCCCGGTGGGCGCTGAGCCGGGTGTACGGCCTGCCGGTCACGTGGGAGACGGCGTCCCTGGTGTCGGCCAAACCGCAGGGCGACGAGATGGTGCTCACGTTCGACAGGAAGGTGCTGGCCGACGACCGCGAGAGCATCCCCCGCGGGTTCGCGGTCGCCGGGGCGGACGGCAAGTTTTACATGGCGCACGCCCGCTACCGGTCGGTGAAGAAGGACGCGCGCAACTGGCAGGCCGACCCCACGGTGATCCACGTCTGGAGCCCGCTGGTCGAGAAGCCGGTCGCGGTCCGGTACGGGTGGGCGACGAGCCCGATGGGCAACCTGAAGGCGAACGGCAGCGCTGCGTGCCCGCTCCCGAGTTTCCGCACCGATCGATGGGACTGGCCGGAGGACGCGGACCCCGCGGCGTACGCCGTGGACCGGGCGCGGGGCAAGGAAATGGAGCGGGAGGCGGCCGAGCGGTGCGAGCGGCGGCGCGCCGAGGAGGCGAAGCGCGCGGTGGAGATCCTGGGGCGGCTCGGGAAACTCGGGCGGGCGGACGTCCCGTAGGGCGCCGCTTGCGAATCGGCGACGGGCGTCGAGCGGGGACGTCATTGGTCGGCGCGCGCGGGGGCCGGGAATTCTTACCCACGACAGGCGGCCGGGCCCGGCGGTCGCGGATCGTCCTTTTGTCTCGGAAAACCGGGAGTTCACGGGTGGTCCACAGTCCGTTCACCCGGGCGCGGGAGGCCGCGGGAACGGCGCATTTCGCCCATTTTCACAGCGTCCTATCGCGGGGCGTAGGTTTTACCGGACCCAGAAAATTCAAGTCCGGCGCAGAAACAGCCGACAGAAGATTTGCCGGAAAATCTTTCAGCCGACCCCTGCGCGCAGCCGATACAAGGTTTGCCGGCGCGGGCATTGGCTCGATCCTCGCGCGGGCACGCGTCACCGAACCAGCCCCCAGGGATACGGAGGTTTGTCCATGCCCAGCGACGTTGATCGCCGCAGCGAAGCTGACCGGAAAAAGGGTGCCCCCGCCAGTCGCACGTCCGCACCCAAGGCCACCGCGGCCAAGGCCCGGCCCGCCGCCGCGGTCGCCGACTTGTCGGCCGACGACGCGCTGGCGCTCGCCGCCAATAAGAAGGCCGCGAACGACACGCGGGTCGCCAAGCTGTGGAAAGAGTACAAGAAGGCCCCGACCCAGGCCGTCCGCAACCAGCTGATCGAGAATTACCTGCCGCTGGTGCGCAACCACGCGGAGCGGCTCAAGGCCAAGCTGCCGAGCGTCGTGCAGGTCGACGACCTGACGACGGCGGGCGTGCTGGGGCTGATGGACGCGCTCGAGCAATTTGACGTGGACCGGAAGGTCAAGTTCGAGACGTTCAGCGCGATCCGCATCCGCGGGGCCATGATGGACGAGCTGCGCGGGCTGGACTGGGTGCCGCGCCTGGTGCGGCAGCGGGCCAAGATCCTGACCGACGCGACGGCGACGCTGCGGGCGGCGCTGGGCCGCCAGCCGTCGGAAGAGGAGCTCGCCGCGCACCTGAAGGTGCCGATCGAGGAGTTCCGGCGGATCGCGGACGACGCGGTGCCGGCGAACGTGTTCTCGATCTACGGGAAGCGGACGACGAGCAACGGCCACGGCGACGGGGCCGACACCGACGACGACCCGTCGAACCTGGCCGACACGAAGGCCAAGAGCCCGATGCTCCAGGCCCAGCACAAGATCCTCCAGGACGTGCTGACGAAGGGGTTCACGCGGAGCGAGCGGCTGATCGTGCTGCTGTACTACTACGAGCAGTTGACGATGAAGGAGATCGGCGCGACGCTGGACCTGTCGGAGTCGCGCGTCAGCCAGATGCACACGAGCATCGTGAACCGGCTGCGCGTGACGCTGACGGACCGGATGAAGGAGTTCACGCCGGCGCGGGAAGTGGCGTGAGGCCTGAAGACGACGACGGTCGATAAACCCAAAGCCCCGCGGCGACCCTCGCCGCGGGGCTTTTCTCATTTGGCATTGCGGATCTCGGATCTCGGATTGCGATTCGAAGGGACTGGAGCCCGTACGCTGAGATCCGCAATCCGCAATCCGCAATCCGAAATCGGCAATCGGCATCCTTCCCCCCACCTCCGCTCCTCCCCTCCCCCCACTGCCCTACTCAGGCTCTAACCGACCCCGCCGGATCCTGTCTTACATGGCGTAACGATCATCCACCGCGGGCCGGTCGGGAAACGATCGTCCGCGACCCATAACCCAGTCTTCAGGAGCTTGTCATGAGAATCGCCCGGACTCTCTGCGCCCTCGTTGCGCTTTCGCTGACCGTCGTCTTTGCCGGCGGGTGCTACTACGACCACCACCACGGTCATCACGGCCACCACCACGGTGGATATCACGACCACGACGGCGGCTACGGTCACGGTGGGCATGGCGACCACGGTCATCACGACGGCAACCGGCACGGGCGCTATTACCGGTAACGGGGGATGCGGTCCCCGCGTCAGGCAGGCGCGTTCAGACACAAACCCACTCGCCGAGATCCGGGCCCAATCGCGCCGTCGTGCGCGACCCTGAAAACTCCCGACCGGCGACCGACGCCCGCAGGCCCTTCGGGTCCGCGGGCGTTTTTGTGCGCGGATTTCACTGACTACAGAGCCGCTGAAGCGGCCCCGCGAGGGTTGGCGCGAGCGCCGGGTTCGCTGCGCGGTTGCGCCGGTCGCGCGATAGGCTGGGGCGCATGACGCGCGCCAACCTCGTCCGCCACATCCGCCGGGAGTTCGCCGAGTTCGGTAAGCTCACGCCCGCCAACCTCGACCTTGACACCGTTAAGAACACGGTGGTCTACGCGTACCGCGAGAAGCGCGTCGACGGGTGTAAGCCCGCGGACGACGCCGACATGCTCCTGGTGCAGTGGGGCCCGACGGACGACAACAAGGCGTTCGAACTCGACTTCACGCGTCAACTCACGGAGTCCAAGCGCGGTGACGACGACTCGATCCACCACATCTCCGTCGTCGTGCGCTACCCGCTGACGCCCGGGCTGAAGAAGATCAAGCCGGGCAACCGCTGGCTCGAACGGCCCGACCCCGGCGCGACGGACAAGTTCAGCGCCTCGCTCGAGCGCACCGCGGTCTACAAGCAGTGCCAGATGACCGACTTCCGCAAGATCGAGATCACGACGGATCGGGCGGGGTAGGGCGGCGCGGAGGGAGTCGCTAAACCGAACGACGGGACCTTCCACTCACCGGGGTCATCCACGAGTGATCCCGGAAGAGGAACCCCCGCCATGTCCCGCCGCGCCCGCCTTGCCGCTGCGCTGTTTGCCGCCGCCGTTGCGCCCGTCGCCGCGGGCTGTCCGACGCACCTGCTGCTTGGCCTGCAGGAGCCGACGGGCGTTTGGCCGACGTTTTCGGCCGGGACGACCGCGTTCGGGCCGGCGCTGGATTCGCCGGCGCTGGACTCGATCGCCGACCCGGCCGTGACCGCGTGGCGGCAGAACCTGGCGGGCGTGAAGGGCACGAGCGCGGTCACCGCGATCAACAACGTGGTCGGGCTGGTGAACGCGGACGTGCAGACCGTCGCCTACAGCGCGACCCATGTGTACGTGAAGACGACCGGCGTCCCGTCGCACGCGGTCGGGCCGTTCGGCGACGGCAACCCGGCCATCCCGACCAACCGCAACCGCACGGTCCGCCTGCCGCGCACGCCGACGGCGAACGCGGGCACCAAGACGTCCGTCGGCCTGGGGTCGATCGGCGTGATGGTCAACGGCGTCGCGTTCTACGACTCGCGCGATGCGCGGAGTTACAACAACCAGAACGTCTGGCACCAGAACGCGATCTACTTCGAGGCGGCGGGGTTCGACGCGGCCAAGGGCCACCCGTCGCCCGACATGCCGTCGCAGTCGGGGACGTACACGTCCGGCAACTACCATTACCACCAGGCGCCGATCACGCTGCTGGGCCAGATCGACCCCGGCAACACCGGCCAGCACCACTCGCCGATCATCGGGTTCGCGTTCGACGGGTTCCCGATCTACGGCCCGTACGGCTACGCGAATGCCGACGGCAGCGGCGGCGTCGAGCGGATTACCTCGAGCTACCAGACGCGGAACATTAGCCAGCGGACGACGCTGCCGGACGGGACGGTGCTGTCGGCCGGGCAGTACGGCCCGTCGCTCGCGACGTACCCGCTGGGCGCGTACACGGAGGACTTTTCCTACGTCGCCAGCTCGGGCGACCTCGATCAGTACAACGGCCGGTTCGCGGTGACGCCGGAGTACCCGCAGGGGACGTACGCGTACTTTTTGACGGTGGACGCGGCGGGGAACGCGGCGTACCCGTACATCATCGGCCCGCAATACTACGGGGTGGTGGACACGGCAAACCTGGGCGCCGGGTCGATCACGGTGCCGGCGGACGTGACGTTCTACGTGGTGCCGGAGCCGGGGGCGGTGGGGGTGATGGTGGTCGGGGCGATGGTGATGCTCAGGCGGCGCCGCGCGTCGATCTAGCGCAGTCAGAGCATGTCGTACAACCGCAGGCTTCCGCCGGCGGCTATCAAAGCTGTTTCGTGGCGTCAGTGTTCTCGAGCCGCCACACGAGTGCTCGCCCCGCCCCCTTCACCCGCACGAGCCCGATCTCGCGCTCAAGGTCCTTCGTCCACTCCGGGCACGCGCGGTCGTACGGCAGGGCGAGACGTTCGCGCAACTCCGCCCACGTGAGGCCGGCGCCGTTCTGGCGCAAGGCGCCGCGGATCGCGTCGCGGAATTCGGTGTATCGCATGACGTTCCTGTGTCTTCCGGGTCCCCGTCGCCGGCGGTGCATCACCCAGCGACCGGGCTGCTAATTCCCGTCGCTCACCCCCCACCGGTACCCGAGAATGACCATTCGTCCGGCGATCGTATCGAGCCCGCACGCCCGCCCGCAACGGTCGGCCACGTCCTCGCCCACCTCCAGCCCGCGCTCGGCGTCCGCCGCGCCGGCCGGGTCGCCCGCGTGCACGACCAGGCGCCCGACGCCCGCGGCCCGCGCGGCCAGCGCCTGCACCGCCACCATCAGCCGCCGGTTCCCGCCGAACGCCCCGCACCCCCAGAATCCCGTGTGAACGACGGTCTCCGCGCCCGCCCCGCGCGCCGCCCGCGTCTCCTGCACGGCCGCCGCGAACGCCGTGTGCGCTATCTGGAAGATCAGCCCGACCTGCCCCTCGGTGTAATCCCCGCGCCCGCCGGACGGCGCGGCCATCGCGATGACGTTGCTGTACGCCGGCGGATCCACCCGTCGCGCCGCCCGCAGCACCACGTCGAGCGGCGCCGCCGCAAACCGGTTCCCGTACAGCCCGAGCGGCCGACCCGCCGCCACGTCCGGGTCGGTCGCGATCCCCAGCCGCCGTTCCACGCCGCGCACCAGGATCGGCGTCGGCCCGGTCTCGTCGGTCGTCTTGGCCGCTAGCCCCTCGGCCAACAACGCCTCGCGCACGCTGCCGAGCAGCGGGTGTTCGACGACCTGCATCTCGTCCTGCGCGAGCAGCCCCGACCCGTACGCCGCGAACACGCGCGGGTCGGCGAAGTTCACGTGCCACTCGAGTCCGTGCCCGACGCCGGCGGTCGGCGCGTAGTCGTAAAACGCCGGACGAACTTCGGTCGCCAACCCGGCCGGCAACTCGATCGCCGCCAACACGTGCGCCGCCCACCGGGTGACGTCGATCGTGCCGCTCGCGCCGGCCCCGCCCGGGTACGCGACGTCGAACAGCGCCGCCTTGTGCGCGTGCCGGAACACCGGCGGGTGATCGCGGAGCAGCGCGGCGGCGTCGTACGACCGGCGGTAAAGCGGTTCCATCTTCGCGATTCTCCCACGATCGTCGCCGAGGCCAAGCGTCGCGCCCCGCTACGCGTGCCGGACCGACAGCGCCCGCCGCACCCCGCCGAACCGCGGTAACGCCCAGGCGCGGTGGCCGACGACGTGGGCCGGCAACCGGCGCCGGAACAGGGTGACGAGCTGGGCGCGCAGGAAGCGGCCGCTGCAGGTGGTGAGCCGCCGGTAGTGCGCCGCGGTCAGCGGACGGATGGCGAATGCGTCGTCGCGCCGGGCCAGGGGTGTGCGGTCGACGGTCAGGTGGTGCTCGCCGGCACGCGACCGGCGGACGACGGCCTTCATGTAGAGGCACTCGTCGGCGAGGCGAGCGGGCGCGCCGACGCTGGCCCGCAGTTCCAGCCAGCGAAGGCGGAGGCCGTTCGGGACGCGCTCGAGCCGCACGCCGCGGAAGACGTCCGAGCCGGCCGGCGTCACGCGGTGCTGCTTGGCCAGGAGCACGACCAGGTCGCGGTCGCAGGCCACCAGCACGGCGGCGGGGTCGAGCAGGTCGATGGCCGTCCACTTGGCGGGGTTGAGCCGGCGCGGGGCGGGGCGGGTGAGCGTCAGGGCGGTCGTCGGATATGAGGAGTGATTTAACGTCGGCATTCGCGTCCTTTCGTGTTTCCGCATACCCGGTTAGCCCTTCGACGATCCGATCATACCGATCGCGGAAATGCCGGCCGTTATGATTTACCCCGGACTTTTCACCCGACAGTACCGCCCGTCCGCCGGCCGCCGATTGATATTCACGTCTGCAAACCCGATTTCGGTATTGCCCTCCGGATGCAGTAGCAATCGGTACGCGAATCCGCCCGCGTCGCCACGATCTACTTCGTCATAGAGGATCTCGGTCCCGGCCGAACCTGCCGCGCGCGCCAGTATCGCCGCACACGCCGGCGCGATCGTGACGCACGAAAAGCTCAGCGTGGCATCGAAGTGTCCGGCCTGAAGGTCACCGCAGCGCAGCCGGAGGTCCAGGCGACCCGCGCCGGGCTCGTGTCGGACGTCGAGGACGAGCGCATCGTGCACGTTCAGCCGCGCGAGGGCGAGGACGTTTGGCGGCAAGTCCAGTCCGTCCACGTGCCGCCAGTACGCCGGTACGACGGCGCTCGCGTCGTCGTCGGTCATTTCCCCATTGGCCCAACTACGCGTGAAGAATTTCAATCGGCCCTCCGGCATCGAAGATCCTCATCCTACTCAGTCCTCTCTCCGCAACTCCTCCGTGCCTCCGTGGTGAACTCTTCCATCTCCCCTAACATCCCTCAAAAATCTCCCTCAATTTCCCTTGCCAGATTTGCCGATCCTCCTATACTGAACAAACCTCGAACCCAGCCGCCCACGCGTGACGGGCGGCCAGTTTGAGACGGCGTGATTCCTTCGGGAAACACGTCATCCCCGGCGCGGTGCGGGAGGCCAGATGGTCTCCCCGGGATTGCCCGAGACGTGCTCGCTTAGTGCGGGACGAACGACGGTCCCCGAACAACTGCCCGCGCCCCAAGTCACGCGACATCGCTCGTCGGGCGAGACGGCCGCGAAATCCCGGACACTGCCCCCGCAGTCTCGCGATTTCCCGCCGGTTCTGACGTCGAGCACATCGCTTCGCCGGCTGACCCACATACCCGGCGGAAAAGGATTCTCCCATGGCACGGTACCCCGCCAAGGCTGACAAGGAAAAGGACGTCCTCCCCCCGGTCGTCCGCAAGGAACTCCCCAACACCCAGACCCACCCCCGGGATCAGTCGAAAGACCCGGCCCGCGAGTCGGCCCTCACCCGGGCCGTCCAGCAGATCGAAAAGCAGTTCGGCAAGGGCGCCGTGATGCGCCTGGACTCGGACCACATGCCCTCCATCGAAGGCATCCCGTCCGGGTCGCTGTCACTCGACATCGCGCTGGGCGGCGTCGGCATCCCCAAGGGGCGGGTGATTGAGATTTTCGGCCCCGAGTCGTCGGGTAAGACGACGCTCACGCTGCACATCATCGCCAACTGCCAGAAGCAGGGGGGCGTCGCCGCGTTCATCGATGCCGAGCACGCGCTGGACCCGTCCTGGGCCAAGCGCCTGGGCGTGCAGATCAACGACCTGATGGTCTCGCAGCCCGACACGGGCGAGCAGGCGCTGGAGATCACGGAGATGCTCGTCCGCTCGAACGCGGTCGACGTGATCGTGATCGACTCGGTCGCCGCCCTGATCCCCCGGGCGGAAATCGAGGGCGAGATGGGCGACAGCCACGTCGGCCTGCAGGCCCGGTTGATGTCGCAGGCGCTCCGCAAGCTCACCGGGGCGATCAGCAAGTCCAAGAGCACCGTGATCTTCATCAACCAGATCCGCGAGAAGATCGGCGTGATGTTCGGCAGCCCCGAGACGACGACGGGCGGGCGGGCGCTCAAGTTCTACAGCTCGATCCGCATCGACGTCCGCCGGAC
>DATHXE010000140.1:0-3644 GCA_035459845.1 Tepidisphaeraceae bacterium
CGCGCCTCAAGTCCCAGATCGTCTTCGTCCGCGACGGCTACGGCCCCGGCGACGCCGTCTCCGCCTCCGTCCACGTCGACCGCGCCGAGGGCGGCGTGCCCGCCGGCGCTAAGGTCACCGCCGTCGCCCGCGTCGACGGCGTCGAAGTCCACCGCGCCCCCACCACCATCGATGCCAGCGGCAACGCCTCCGCCTCCTTCAAACTCCCGGCCGAGATCAAACGCGGCGAGGGCACCCTCGCCTTCCTAATCGAGGACGGCGGCGTCGTCGAGACCGCCTCCAAGACCCTCCCCATCCTCCTCCAGACCCTCGACCTCTCGATCTACCCCGAGGGCGGCGACCTCGTCGCCAACATCCCCAACCGCGTCTACCTCGAAGCCTTCACCCCGGCCAAGAAGCCGGCCGACCTCAAGGGGTCGATCGTCGACAGCAACGGTGCCGACGTTGCCACCGTGACCACAGCCCACGAAGGTCGTGGGCGCTTTGAATTCACCCCCAAGGCCGGCGAAAAATACACCCTCAAGATCACCCAGCCCGCCGGCATCAAAACCATCTGGCCCCTCCCCGCCGCCAAGCCCAACGGCGCCGCCCTCTCCTGGGATTACGACGCTAAATCGAGCGGCCCGTCCTACGTCCGCGTGAAGATGACCCGCACCGACCCGGGCGAGCTCCGCGTCACGCTTTCCAAGAACGACAAGCTGATCGACGATTCGGGCCCGATCCCGTTCGCCACCGGCAACGTCGGCGACGCCGCCCAGACCGGCAAATGGCGCGACCTGAACCTGCAGGTGCCGGATGGCATCGACGGCGTGCTCGTCGCCACCCTCTGGGACGCCAAGACCGGCGCACCCCTCGCCGAGCGCCTCGTCTTCCGCAAGCCCGCCCGCCAGATCAAGGTCGACGTGAAGGCCGACCGCGACGCCTACACGCCCGGCCAGCCCGTCAAGCTCACCGTCACCACGACCGACGCCGACGGCAAGCCCGTCGCCGCCACCGTCGGCGTATCCGTCACCGACGACGCCGTCCTCGAAATGGTCGAAAAGCGAGAGCAGGCCCCGCGCCTGCCCGCGATGGTCCTGCTCGAGGCCGACGTGAAGGACCTGGCCGACGCCCACGTCTACCTCGACCCCGCCAACCCCAAGGCTCCGCTCGCCACCGACCTTCTCCTGGGCACGCAGGGGTGGCGCAGGTTCGCGTTCGTCAAACCGCTCGACTTCATCGCCGCCGCCGGCGACGACGCCCGCCGCGTGCTGGCGCTCCGCGTCGTCACGGAGGCGGAGATGACCAAGACCGCCGAACTGCTCGCCGCGCCGATGGGCGGCGCGGGGGGTGGCGTGCGATTCGGCGGCGGGCCCCGCCCCGAGGCCCTCGGGGCCGCGGAAGGCGTTCCGGCGGACGCCGCCAAGCACGGCCCCGCGGAAGACCTCAAGGCGCTCGCCGGCGAGAAGAAAGACGCCCTCGCCGCCGGTGACCGCGACCAGGACGCCCTCGCCGCCGCCGCCAATCGCGAGGTCGCCGAGAAGCCCGCGCAAGCCAAGGCCGCCGCCCAGCCCAACATCGCCGCCGGTGGCCGCCTCATGCCCATGAAGCCCTTGGGCGACGAACAGCTGGCCAGGAAGCTCGAGGAAGCCCAGGCCGGCAAGGACATGGGCGTCCTCGACGCCCGCCGCAAGCGAGCCTTCAACAAGGAGCAGGTCGCCGCCTTCCCCTTCGTCCGCGAGTACGCCCACGCCGTCCGCCCCAGCCGCCAGCCCGGCGACCGCGCCGACTTCACCGAAACCCTCTACTGGTCCGCCGGCGTCAAGACCGACGCGTCCACCGGCCAGGCCACCGTCGCCTTCGCCACCTCCGACGCCGTCACCGCCTTCCGCGTCGCCGCGGATGCGTTCTCCGCAAACGGCGCGCTCGGCTCCGCCGCCGCCGATACCAAGATCACCTCCGTCCAGCCGTTCTACGTCGAAGCCAAGATGCCCCTCGAAGTGACCCAGGGCGACCGCGTCCTCCTCCCCGTCACGTTCGTCAACGGCACCGCCGACGCCTTCGGCCTGACCGCCCCGCAACTCACGCCGGTCAAGGGCCTGAACTTCGGCCCCATCAACCCGACCGCCTTGGGCGCCAACGCCCGCCAGCGCTTCATCCAATCCGTCACCGCCACCGACGTCGCCGGCGAGTTCGACGTCACCATCGCCGGCGTCGCCGGTCCCCACGCCGACAAGGTCACCCGCAAGCTCCGCGTCAAACCCCGCGGCTTCCCCATCGAGTACGCCAAGGGCGGCCTGATCGGCTTCCCCGAAGCCGCCGCCAAGGACGCCGTCACGAACACCCACACGTTCGAGATCGAGATCCCCGCCGACGTCATCCCCAACTCCGTCACGTCCGAACTCGCCGTCTACCCCACCCCGCTCGCCAACCTCACCCAGGCCCTCGAAGCGCTCATCCAATCGCCCAACGGCTGCTTCGAGCAGACCTCGTCGACCACCTACCCGCTCGTGATGGCCCAGCAGTACTTCATGAGCCACCAGGGCGTCGACCCGAAACTGATCGAGAAGTCGCGCGCGCTCCTCGACGAGGGGTACAAGCGCCTCGTCGGCTTCGAGTGCAAGACGACCAGGGGCTACGAGTGGTTCGGCGCAGACCCCGGCCACGACGCCCTCACCGCCTACGGCCTGCTCGAGTTCACCGACATGGCCGCCGTCCACAACGTCGACCCCGCCATGCTCGCCCGCACCCGCGGCTTCATCCTCGCGATGCGCAACGGCAAGGGCGGCTTCGAACGCAAGGGCCACACCCTCCACACCTGGATCGCCGACCCCGAGTGCAACAACGCCTACGTCACCTGGGCCATGCTCGAGTGCGGCACCGACGCCAAGGAGATGGCCGTCGAGATCAAGTGGATCAAGGACAACATCGCGGCCTCCAAGAACGCCTACGCCGTCGCCCTCGCCGCCAACGTCATGAGCCTCGCCGGCGACCACGACGCCGCCAAATCGTTCATGGCCAAGCTCGCCAAGCTCCAGGACAAGACCGGCCAGATCACCGGCGCCACCACCTCCGTCATCGGCTCCGGCGGCGACGCCCTGGCGATCGAGACCACCGCCCTGGCGACCCTCGCCTTCCTCCGCCAGCCCGAGTTCGCCGCCAACGTCGAACACTCGATGAAGTGGCTCGCCGAGGCCTGCAAGGCCGGCCGCTTCGGCTCTACCCAGTCGACCATCCTCGCCCTCCGCGCCATCGTCACCTATGACAAGGCCCGCGCCCGCCCGAAAGTCCCCGGCTCCGTAATCGTCACCGTCGACGGCAAGCAGATGGGCTCCGCCGCCACCTTCGACGAAAACACCAAGGGCGCCATCAAGCTCCAGGACGTCTCCGAAATGCTCTCCCCCGGCAAGCACACGATCACGATCAAGATGGACCGCAAGGTCGAACAGGCCTTCTCCATGCCCTTCTCGCTCGCCGTCCGCTACAACACGACCAAGCCCAACTCCGCCGCCGAGTGCAAGCTCACGCTCAGCACCCAACTCCGCGACGCCAAGCTAGGCGAAGGCAACCTCACCGAGGCCGTCGTCACCATCGCCAACAAGACCGCCGAAACCATCCCCACCCCCATCGCGCTAGTCGGCATCCCCGGCGGCCTCGATGTCCGT
>DATHXE010000141.1:0-4064 GCA_035459845.1 Tepidisphaeraceae bacterium
TGCGGGCGGTGGGCGGTGCCCACCCTACTTCATCCACCGCTGCTTCCACTCCCGCAGCGTCTCGTGCGCCTGCATCGGCGACAGCGAATCGGGGTTGAGCGCGGCCAGCGCCTTGAAGAGCTCCGCCGCCGGGTCTTCGAACAGGGGGAGCTGGGCGGCGTCGTCGGCGCGGCGGTTCTTCAGCCCCTTCTTGAGCGACACGTGGTGGACGGCGAGCTCGCTGAGGAGCTGCCGCGCGCGTTCCAACACGCCCTTCGGCACGCCCGCGAGTCTGGCGACGTGGATGCCGTAGCTGCGGTCGGTGCCGCCCTCGACGATGCGGTGCAGGAAGACGACCTGGTCTTCCCACTCGCGGACGGCGACGTTCAGGTTGCGCACGCCGCGGAAGCGGTTGGCCAGGTCGGTCAGCTCGTGGTAGTGCGTGGCGAAGAGCGTGCGCGATCGGACGGTCGTGGCGACGTGCTCGGCGATTGCCCACGCGAGGCTCAGCCCGTCCAGCGTGCTCGTGCCCCGGCCGATCTCGTCGAGGACGACCAGGCTCCGCTCGGTCGCGTTGTTGAGGATGTTCGCCGTCTCGGTCATCTCGACCATGAAGGTCGATTGGCCGGAGTGCAGCTCGTCGGACGCGCCGATGCGGGTGAACAGGCGGTCGGCGACGCCGATCGTTGCGGATTTGGCGGGCACGTATGAGCCGCATTGTGCGAGGAGCACGCACAGCGCGGCCTGGCGGATGTACGTGCTCTTACCGGCCATGTTCGGGCCGGTGATCAGGGCGAGCGTGTCGGACTCGGCGAACTTCACGTCGTTGGCGACGAACTCGGCGCCGAGTTGCTGGTCGAGCACCGGGTGCCGGCCGTCGATCACCTCGAGCGCGCGGTCCTCGGTGATCGTGGGGCGGCAGTAGCGGCGCTCCTGCGCCAGCAGCGCGAGACCGGCGATCACGTCGAGCCGGGCGAGCGCACCCGCGAGCTCCTGGAACTGCGAGAGGTCCGGCAGGAGCGACTGGCGGACGTCTTCGAAGAGCGTCTGCTCCAGCGCGATCGCGCGGTCGCGCGAGCCCAGCGCTTCGGTCTCGAAGGACTTCAGCTCGGCCGTGATGTACCGCTCGCTGGTGGTCGTGGTCTGCTTGCGCGTCCAGCCTGCCGGCGCCTTGTCCTTGTGCGCGTTGCCGACCTCGATGTAGTAGCCGAACACCTTGTTGTAGGCGACCTTCAGGCGGTCGATGCCAGTCTGCTTCGCCAGGTCGGCCTGGTAGTTGGCGAGCCACGCCTGGGAGTCGGTGCCGAGGGCGCGGAGGCGGTCCAGCTCGGCGTCGTACCTCGCGGCGATCACGCCCCCCTCGCGGAGGTGCGGGGCGGGGTCGGCCATGATCGCCGACGAGACGAACTTCGCCTTGGCGTCGCAGAACGACCGCAGCGCGATCAGCTCGGGCGCGACGGCGTTGAACGTCGGCAGCTTTTCGAGCCGGGCGAGCAGGCCGAGCTCGCCGGAGAGGTCTGACAGGCATCGCCCGAGCCCGGCGAGGTCGCGCGGACTGGCGCGGTTGACGGCGAGCCGGCCGACGATCCGCTCGATGTCGCAGACCTTCTCCATCTCGCCCGCGACGAACTTAAGGTCGGCCGGCGACTCCAGCAGCGCCGCGATCGCGTCCTGCCGCGCAGTGATGTGCTCGACATCGCGCAGCGGCGAGCGCAGCCACTGGCGAAGGAGCCGCCCGCCCATCGAGCTGCGCGTGCGGTCGATCGCCGAGAGGAGCGTGCCGTCGGTCCCGCCCGAGCGGACGGTGCGGTCGACCTCCAGGCTGCGCCACGAGGCGGGGTCGATGAAGAGGTGGTCGTCGACGCTGTGCCGGCGCGGGGGGCGCAGGTGCGCCAGGCCCGACTTCTGCGTCTCTTCCAAGTACGCGAGCACGGCGGCGATCGCGAACACGCCGGGGTCGTCGTCGGGGAAGCCGAACCCGCCGACCGTGCTGACCTGCCACTGCCGCTTGACGGTCTCGGTCGAGTGGTGCTGCGTGAACTGCCAGCCCGGGCGCGGCGTGATCGCCTTGATCCCGAGCTGCTCGATCATCTTCGCGATCTCGTGCGGCTGCCCGGTCGCGTGCTCCGGCACGAGCACTTCCGCCGGCCGGAGGCGCGCGAGCTCGTCGAGCACCTGGCCCTGCGTCGCGCTGGTCGCCACCACCGCGCCGGTCGACAGCTCGACCCACGCGAGCCCCGCGCGGTAGCCGTCGGCTTTGGTCACGTTGAACGCGACGGCGGCGAGGAAGTTGTCGGTCCGGCCGTCGAGCAGGGGGTCGTCGGTCAGCGTGCCCGGCGTCATCAGCCGCGTGACCTCGCGGCGGATCACGCCCTTGGCGGTCCCCGGGTCTTCCATCTGCTCGCAAATCGCGACCTTGTAGCCCGCGGCGATCATCCGGCGGAGGTACCCCTCGACCGCGTGGAACGGGACCCCCGCCATCGGGATCTCGTCGGCCGCCCCCTTGTTCCGGCTCGTCAGCGTGACGCCGAGCACCTTGTTGCAGGTGCGGGCGTCGTCCCAGAACATCTCGTAGAAATCCCCCATGCGGAAGAAGAGGACGTAGCCCGGGTGCTGCTGCTTGAACTGGACGTACTGGCGCATCGCCGGGGAGAGGTCGGCGGTCGCGCGCGGCATGGGGGATGAAGACGTGGGCGCGGGCGGACGTTCCACGCCGACTCCTGCGGAGTCGGATTCGCCCCGGAGGGACGAGGCTTGCGTCTCGGACGTCGCGGGAGGATCGGACGTGACGCGGTCCTGCGACTGTTCGGTACCGGATGCCGCTTGCGTGATCGGTGTCGGCGATGCCACCCCGTCGCCCTCCGCCTTCTTCTTCCGCCCGCGTTTCATCGGCGGCACGTCGGCGTTCGACGCCGTCGGCCCGTCCTCCTGCGCACTGTTCTCCACGGCCTGATCCATCGTACGGCGAGCGTATGAAAGCCGCGGGCCCTACGCAACCCGTGGCGCGTTCTCGCGGAGGGCGAATACCGGGGCGCGTCGGCGGAATAATTCCGGCGCGGCGGACGTCTTTGGCTCGCCAGGGTCGCGAACGGGACTCGTCACGATCGGCACGACCCGCACGACCAATTCGACGGCGGCCGCGGCGTCCGTACGGTTGACCCCGCTTCGCGCGCAATCTCGTGTGTCTCGCGCCTCTCTCATGTTCGCCGGGACATAATCCCGCATCGCCGATCGCCCGAAGACTCGTCTGTGGGCCGTCCCGCCGGCACGATGAGTCCGCCGTCCCGAAAGGAACCCGCCCGATGGCCCGCCCCCTGATTGAATCGCTCGAGAAGCGCGACCTGTTCGCCGTGACCGTCGGCGCGAGCGTGAACGCGACCGCGTGGGGGGGGAACCAGGTCGAGGGGCAGATCGCGCTCAACCCGGCCAACCCGAACAACCTGGTCGTCGTCAACAACACCGACTGGTCCAACGGCTCGCAGGTGATCGTCTCGCGGTCGCTCGACGGCGGGAAGACCTGGGCGAAGTCGCTGATCACGTCGGCGCAGGACCGGCTGATCGCGAACACGCCGCGCGTCGACGCGCGGGCGGTGTTCGACTCGTACGGGAACTTGTACGTCGCGTACATGTGCGGGGCGTCGTACACCGAGACGCGGATCGTGGTCGCGCGGTCGACGGACGGGGGGGCGACGTTCGCGGCGGGGAACGTGACGTACGCGGTCGCCGGGACGCAGTTCGATCCGGACGCGCCGGCGCTGGCGACGGGCGTGAACCCGGGCGGCGGGCAGGCGATCTGGATGTCGTTCACGGACTACGACGCGCGGCGCGTGCGCGTCGTGAGCGCGACGTCGACGGGGCTGGGGCGGTGGACCAACTTCGGCAACCTAACGACCGTGTCGGACCGGTGGGGGTCGTACTCGTCGATCAGCGTGGGGCCGAGCGGGCAGGTGGCGGTCGCGTACCAGGCGGACGACTCGACGCAGGGCCCGTCGGCGCTGTACGTCGCGGTCGACCCGGACGGCTTGGGGAAGGTCAAGTTCGGCGCCGACGTTCTGGTGAGCACGACGAACGTCGGCGGGTGGGAC
>DATHXE010000142.1:0-7888 GCA_035459845.1 Tepidisphaeraceae bacterium
GCGCGGTCACGAGGCCCAGCCGCGCCACCGCCTCGGGCGCCAGGGTGACCACGTTGAGATCGGACTCCTTCACGGCCCTGGTGACGGTCGCCGGCTCCGGAGTTTTCGGCGGCGCGGCCTTCCCGCCCGCGTTGACGCGCATCACGAGGATGCCGCCGACGACCCCGACGGCGCCCAGGGTGACGATCATCGCGAGCGTGGACCGGGTGCGGGGGCTCATCGGCGGTCTCCGTTTTGGGCAGCCGGCGGCGCGGGCGAGGACGCCGGGGCGGGCGCGGGCGTGTCCAGCCGCCGCCCGACGCTCCGCTCCAACTCGGCCCACGCGCGCCGGGCGTCAGCCGCGGCCTGCGCCTCGCGGGCCCGGGCGTCGAGCAACTGGCGGTTCGTGTCCAGCACCTGCACCTGCGGCGTCGCGCCCCGCTCGTACGCGCGTCGGGCCAGGTCGTGGGCCTGCTCCAGGGCCGGCCGCACGTCCGCCCGCCACGCCGTCAGCTCCGCCCGCGCCTGGCGGTAGCGGAGGTGCGCCTCGCGCACGTCCAGGATCACCCGGTCGGTCAGAGTCCGGCGGGCGCGGACGGCCCGCTCCAGTTCGGCGTCGGCCCGGGCGATCGCGCCCTGGTTCTGGTTGAAGATCGGCAGGACGAACCGGAACCCAGGCCCGGCCTCAAACCCCTTGGCGCCCCGCTCGTTGGCGTCGGCGACGAACGACAAGTTGATCCAGTCGTACCGTGCCAGCGCCGCCCGCGCCCGCGCCGACTGCTCGGCCAAGTCCGCGGCACGCAGGTCGGGTCGACCCGCGAGCGCGGCAGGTACGAGTTGCTCGACATCTGGGTCCGCCCACCGCTCGTCGGGTGGCACGGGCTCGACGGTCAGCGCCGTGCGCACCGCGCCGGCCCCGAGCAGCGCGCGCAGGCGCTCGTCGGCCAGGTCCCGGGCGAACCGCAGGGCCTCGGCGTCTCGGCGAGCCAGCAACAACTCCACGTTCGCGGTCGCCGCGTCAAGCGGCCCCGCGTCGCCGGCCCGGACACGAGCCTTGGCGATGTCCGCAACCTTTTCACGGTCGGCCAGCGCGGCCGTCACCAATTCGACCCGACGCCGGGCAAGCGCCGCGTCCGCGTAGGCCAGCCGGACGTCGCGGACGAGGTCGAGCCCGGCCTGCGTGAGCCGCGCGACGTTGCGGTCGTTGGCGAGCCGGGCCACGCCGATCCGCGGGCCGCGCAGCCAAAGCGCCTCCAGTGGCGCCGTGATCGTCGCTTCCAGTTGCTTCGGGCCGACCGGGATCAAGAGCAGTGCGTCCGGGTTGGCGATCAGGCCCGCCTGGATGACGTCGGCGCGCGTGAGCCCGAGGTCGGCAAACTGCTCCTGGAACGCGGCGTTGTTCACCAGCGCGAGGTCGATCGCGTCCGCCTCGGACAACGTCACCCCGTCGGTGATCGACGAGAAGTCGCCCGGCAGCGGCCCGCCGATCGGCCCGTGTCCGGTCCGCTCGCGAATCGCGTCGGCGACCGCCGGCCGGCCGTCGTCGGGCGGCACGGGCGAACACCCGGCAACGGCCAGCACGGCGAGCACGGTCGACAGCACGCGCGTCGCGCGGTCGACCGGGCCGGTCTTGCCCGGCGAGGGGGCCTGCTCGTTTAGTCGGTGACTCACCCGGCTGGCCTCCATTCGCCTCGCCCGCGCGACCAGACGCGGCCAAGGCCCCGCCAATGTAGCGGGCGATGATGACGCTGTCATGACGGCGCTCGCGCGGAACTCGATTCGACTGAGCGCGATCACCCGAGCCGCGCCATCATCTTCCCATCAGGTAGGAATCGTACCTTGCCCGAACCGCCCTCGCCGACCGGGTGTGCTTCTGAGGTAGAAGGGTATGACGGCCAACGCTCCGAGCCGAACGCGCCTTTGGGCCCTCGCCACCTGGACGGCCCTCCTGCTCGCCGCGGCGGCGCTCGACCGGCCCGTCGCGACGTGGGTCCACGAGGCGCAGCCGCTCGGCGAGATGTTCTGGGCCCGCCGGGCGTTCTGGTGGTTAGGCCACTTCTCGGTCGCCGTCGTGGCCGCAGTTCGGGCGCGCGTTCACGCGGTTGTTCGGCGGGTCCCCGGACGAGGACGCGACCGCGATGCGTGCCCGCCTTTTCCAGGGGTCGGGCGGGTCGGCAAGGTAGTCGAAGGGGCGGGTCGCGGCTATCCATACACGCGGGTGAAAGGCAACCGCGCTGGATTTGGGTGCGCCGGACGAGAAAGTGACCGTCACCGCTTACGCAGTCGCCATCTCCCGCAGCCGCTCCACATCCCGCATCGGCGGCTCGCCGAAGTGCCGCTTGTACTCGCGGCTGAAGTGGGACTGGTCCTCGTACCCGACCCGGAAGCCCGCCTCGCCCGCGTCGAGGTTCTCGTCGAGCATCAGCCGCCGGGCCTCCTGAAGCCGCAGGTGCTTCTGGAACTGCAACGGGGACATGGCGGTCACGGACTTGAAGCGGGCGTGGAACCCGGACACGCTCATGCCCAGTTCCCGCGCGACGGCCTCGATCCGTAGCGGCTTGTCGAACTGGTCGCGCACCCGCTCGACCGCCCGCACCATCCGGTGGACCTGCCCGCCGAACGTGGCGAGGTGCCGCATCCGGCCGCTCTGTGGGCCGATCAGCAGGCGGAAGACGATCTCGCGGACGATCAGCGGCGCGAGCACGCGATACTCGGTCGGCTTCTCGATCAGCCGGACGAGACGTAGCGTCGGGTCGAGCAGATCGGCGTCGAGCGGGCTGACGCCCATGCCCTTGACCCCGCCGCCGCCGTCGCCGCGTCCGTCCACGCCGACGCCCGACTCGACCATGACCGACGTGACGACGGACGGGTCCAGCGACAGCCGCAGGCCGAGGTACGGCCGGGCGCGGGACGCCTCGACGACCCGCCCGACCGCGGGGACTCTGAGCGTGCTGATCAGGTAGTGCGCCGGGTCGTAGCGATACCACTCGTCGCCGAGCAGCACGTCTTTCGCCCCCTGCGCGATCATGCACAGCCACGGTTCGAGGACGGCGTGTTGGGGTTCGGTCGGGGACGAGAACCGCGTGAACACCAGCCCCGGCTGCGGCTCGGTCTTGCCGTCGCGGGGCAGCGCCGCCGCAATTCGCTCCGTCAGTTCCTCACGGTCGGACTGTGCCCGCCGCGCCTGCCTGTCGTCGTGGGGACTCATCTTCTTCGGCATCGTACCGACCTCCGGTTGCCCGCTCGGTGCCCCGAGGGGCATTTTAGAGAATCGTACAAACATCTGCGAGGATCGTCATAACGGCGGGCGCGCCCCGGCGCATACAGTTCCCGGAAATAACACGGGTTGTCGTCCGTGGCCCGCGTTTGCGGTTGTACACCACTCCAAGTCGGCCAGCGGCGTCGGCTGTTCGGTCGCGGCACGGCACGTGTGCAGCCGCCCAAGCGCATCTGGCCGGAGTGTGAGGCAACGAGGAACGCGGAATGCAACAGCAACCCAGCGGAGGCGACATGACCAAGGCCACCCCGAGAGTTAGGTTGAACAACAGCGTCGAGATGCCCATCCTCGGCTTCGGCGTGTTCCAGATGGACGATTCGGCCGAGTGCGAACGAGCCGTCCGTGACGCGATCCGGACCGGCTACCGCCTGATCGACACCGCCGCGTCCTACGAGAACGAGGATGCGGTCGGCAAGGGCATCCGCGGCAGCGGCGTGCCGCGAGCGGACCTGTTCGTCACCACCAAGCTCTGGCTCGCGGACGCCGGGTACGAGAAGACGAAGCGTGCGTTCGACCGCTCCCTGAAGCGGCTCGGCCTCGACTACCTCGACCTGTACCTGATCCACCAGCCGTACAACGACGTGTACGGGGCGTGGCGGGCGATGGAGGAGCTTTACCGCCAGGGCCGGGTCAAGGCCATCGGCGTGAGCAACTTCCACCCCGACCGCGTGATGGACTTCATCGTCCAGAACGAGGTGAAACCGGCGGTCAACCAGATCGAGACCCACCCGTTCCACCAACAGGTCGAGACGCAAAAGTTCCTTCAGGAGAACGGCGTCCAGATCGAGTCGTGGGGGCCGTTCGCGGAAGGCCGGAACGACATCTTCCACAACACCGTGCTACGGTCGGTCGGCGCGAAGTACGGCAAGAGCGTCGCGCAGGTGATCCTCCGCTGGCTCACGCAGCGCGGCGTGGTCGTGATCCCCAAGTCCGTCCGTGCCGAGCGGATCGCGGAGAACTTCGACGTCTTCGACTTCGACCTCGCCCCGGAGGACATGGCCGCTATCGCCACGCTCGAAACCGGCCGGAGCGCGTTCTTCGACCACCGCGATCCCGAGGTCGTAAAGCGGCTGGGCACCGCCAAGCGCAACACCTGACGAGGGAGTGGGCCGGTCCCCGAACGACCCGCCCGCACCGGAAAGGTCCGCCAAGATGAACGAAGAATCCTACACCGGCGTCGACCGGGGCCGCACCCGACGCGACGTGCTCGGGATGGGTTTGGCGGTGGCCGCCGCCTCCGCCCTTTCACGGTCGGTGGCGGCACAGTACCGGGGCGGCGGGACGGGCGGAGCGGCCACCCAGCCGCCCGCGTTGGTCGGACGCCGCAAACTCGGCACCCTCGAAGTCTCGGCGGTCGGGCTTGGCGTCCAGAACATGAGCCGCCGGTACGAGACGACCGTGCCGTACCGGCCCGAGATGATCAACATCATCCGCGCGGCCTTCGACCGGGGCGTCACGTTCTTCGACGCCGCGGAGGCGTACGGGCCGCACGAGGTCGAGCGCATCCTCGGCGAGGGCGTGGCCCCCATCCGCGACAAGGTGCAGATCGCGAGCAAGTTCGGGTTCGACATCGACCTCGACACCGGCCAGCGACGGCCGGGCCGCAACAGCAAGCCGGGTCACATCAGGCTCGCGGTCGAAGGCATGCTCAAGCGCCTCCGCACGGACCGGATCGACCTCCTGTACCAGCACCGGGTTGATCCCGAGGTGCCCATCGAGGACGTGGCGGGCACGGTGAAGGAACTGATCGCGCAGGGGAAGGTCCGGCACTGGGGCATGTCGGAGATGGGCCTAAACACGTTACGGGGGGCGCACGCGGTCCTGCCCGTGACGGCCGTGCAGAACGAGTACTCGATGGTGTGGCGCGGGCCGGAGAACGAGGTCCTCCCGGTGTGCGAGGAACTCGGGATCGGGTTCGTCCCGTGGAGTCCGCTCGGCGTTGCGTTCCTGACCGGGGCCATCGACGCCCAGACGCGGTTCGCCCCCGGCGACTTCCGCAGCCTCACGCCCCGGTTCTCGCCCGAGAACCTGCCGCACAACTTGGCCCTCGTGGACATCGTGAAGCGCTGGGCCGAGCGGAAGCAGGCCACGCCCGCCCGGATCGCGCTCGCGTGGCTGATGGCCCAGAAGCCGTGGGTCGTGCCGATCCCCGGCACGACGCGGATGGCGCACATGCTCGACAACAGCGGGGCGGGGGCCGTCCAGTTCACGCCCGCCGAACTGACGGAGTTGAACGCGTCCGTGCGGGCGGTCGAGGTCAGGGGGCAACGCCTGCCGGACCAAGTGCAGGTGATGTCGGGCGTGGAGGCACCGCCGAAGAGGTAGTGGCCGTCGGTGGTGATGATCGGCAACGCAATAACAACCCCGCCCACGCGTAGGGCGGGTGCACGAAGCACCGTCCGTGTCCGCACGCAAGTCGGAGATTCGTCTATGAAGTTTTGCACGGCATCCCTCGCGTCGCTCCTGTTCTGCACGACGGCCATCGCGGCCGCACCGGGGGCCTTCGACTGGCCCCAGTGGCAAGGCCCCGACCGCAACTCCGTCTCGAAGGAGACGGGGTTGCTGAAGGAGTGGCCGAAGGACGGCCCGCCGCTCGCGTGGAAGGTGAAGGGCTTGGGCGGCGGCGACGGCGCGCCGTCCGTCGCGGCCGGGCGCATCTACGGGATGAGCAACCGTGGGGCGGATGAAGTCGTCTGGGCCATCTCGGAGTCGGACGGCAAGCCCGTCTGGGTCACGACGCTGCGTCCGGTCACGCCGCAGCAGTTCGCCCAGTCTCAGGAGGGGCCGAGCTGCACGCCGACGGTGGACGGCGACCGCCTGTACGTCGTCGGCCTGACCGGCGAAATCTCGTGCGTGAACGCGGCCGACGGGAAGGTCGTGTGGACCCGCAGCATGATGAAGGACTTCGGCGGGCGGGCACCGATGTGGAACTTCCGGGAGTCCCCGCTGGTGGACGGCGACAAGGTGATCTGCACGCCCGGCGGCGACGACGCCATGCTGGTCGCGCTCGACAAGTTGACCGGGAAGACGATCTGGCAGGCCAAGTTGCCCGCCGCCGCAGCCGTGCCGCAACCGGAGAACGCCGGAGGGCCGGGCCGGGGACCCGGCCGGGGATTCGGTCGGGGGAGAGGGCCGCAGGCGGGCGCGGGCTATTCGTCCGCGATCGCGATCGACTTCGGCGGGCAGCGTCAGTACGTGCAGTTCACCTCGAAGGCGGTGATCGGCATCGCCGCGACGGACGGGAAGTTCCTGTGGCGGTACGACAAGCCCGCCAACGGGATGGGTCTCAACATCACGACGCCGCTCTACCTCGACGGGATGATCTTCGCCTCCTCCGCTTACGGGGCCGGGGGCGGCGCGGTCAAACTGACCAAGGCGGACGACGGCTCGATCCGGGCGACGGAGTTGTACTTCTCCAAGCGGATGCAGAACCATCATGGCGGGCTGGTCGTCGTTGACGGCGCGCTGTACGGCGCGCACGGCGGCAACGAGGGCGGCAACCTCGCCTGCCTCGACCTGAAGACCGGCGAACAACTCTGGTCGCAGCGTGACGAGGGCCGGGTCAAGAAGGGATCGGTGGCACTGGCCGACGGCCGCATCTACTACCGCGAGGAGAGCGGCACGGTCCTTCTGGTCGAGCCGAGCAAGACCGGCTACGTCGAACGGGGCCGCTTCAGTCAGCCCGACCGCACGCGCCTGCCCGCATGGGCGCATCCGGTGATCGCCAACGGCAAGCTGTACATCCGCGATCAGGACGTGATGTACTGCTACGACGTGAAAGCGAAGTAGGGACGTGGCGGTGCCGTCGCCCGGCCCCGCCTCACGACCGCGCGGGCGTGTACCCGCTCAGACCTCGGACGAGACCGATCATGAATGAACCGACCCGCGAACGCGGGCGCGGCCCGATCACCGCGCTATGGTCAGGATTCCTCGTGGCCGTCGGCCTCCTCGCCGGTGCCGCCGCAGTCGGCGTCGGCCGAGCTGATCCAGGCGATCCGCACGGTGACCGCCGGCGACGCGTACCTGAGCCCGAAGGTCACCGACGCGGTCGTCAGCGACTACGTCCGCCACGTCCCGACCGACCGCGGGACCGCGTTCGGCACGCTCACCGCGCGCGAGCGAGAAGTCCTCCAATTGGTGGCCGAGGGCCGGAGCAACAAGGAGATTGCGGCCCTTCTTCATGTCAGCGTCAATGCGGTCGAGGCGCACCGGGCCCAGGTGATGGACAAGCTGAACATCCGCAGCGTCGCCGGGCTGACGAAGTTCGCGATCACCGAGGGACTGACGTCCCCGGAGCCATGACCGCCCGAAGCGATCGGCCCCTGGCCGGAGCCGCATCAGTTCGCCGGCCAAGCGTTGCAGCCGCCGCCGACGTGCTTGCCATCACGGTTGTCAGCCCGGCTGAACGCGTGCCACCCCGGCCGGCACGCCGGGTAAAGCGGCCCGCAGGAACTCCCGGAACGCGGTGGGGGAAGGCAGCCGGTACCGGGCCGCGGTTTCGCCGTCCCCCACTCGGACCGCGGTCATCCGCGCGTCGCCAGCTGCGAGCCTAAACATGGCCTCGTCGGGCGTGTCGTCGCCGGCGAGAAGGACCAGGTCGTACGGGCGGTCGGCCAGCACGTGGGCGACCGC
>DATHXE010000143.1:0-22385 GCA_035459845.1 Tepidisphaeraceae bacterium
AGGCCGACCGCGCCCTTGACGACATGGCCGCCCACCCCAAGCCACTCGCCCGCCCCCTCCTCATCATCGGCGGCTTCCTCGACCCCAACCTCTCCCCGCCCTACTTCAAGTCGCGCATCACCCACCTCACCGGCGACGCCAACCAATTCATCACCGTCTCCCCCGGCTTCTGCAACTCCTTCGCCGAATGCCGCCAGATGACGATCGACGCCGTCGACCGCGCCTTCCCCTCCGCCGACCCCAGTTTCACCACCGAGGTCGACGTGATCGGCGCATCCCTGGGCGGCCTCGTCGCCCGCCACGCCGCCGCCCCCTCCTCCGACCCCACGCGCCCGCGCCGCCTCAAAATCGCCCGCCTCTTCACCCTCGCCAGCCCCCATGCCGGCGCCGTGCTCGCGGACCGCGCCGCCGTCACCGAGTTCCACAAAGCCATGCGCCCGGGCTCGCCATTCCTGATGTCTCTCGCCGCCCACGATGCAACTGCCACGTACGAGCTCTTCGCGTACACCCGGCTGGAAGACGAGATCGTCGGCGAACGCAACGCCGCCCCCCCGGGCCAAACCCCCTACTGGCTCGGCACCCCCCCGCTCCAACTCTCCCACGTCGGCACGATGATGGACCCGCGAATCCTCGCCGACATCGCCCGGCGACTCCGGGGGGAGCCGGGGTTCACCGTGGCGCCGCCGGCACCATTTCCGAAGTAGCATTGTGCAGGGGATTCGAAAAGGCGACCCGCCCGCTAAAGCGGGCTCGCCGAGTCCTACAATCCCCCGCCCATGCCCCACCCCCTCATCACCTCACCCACCCTCCCCACCCTCGACGACGGCGCCATGCTCCTCGCCTTTTCCGGCTGGATGGACGGCGGCGAGGTCTCCACCGGCACCGTCAAGAACCTCCTCCGACACCTCCAGGCCACCAAGATCGCCGCCATCGACCCCGACCCGTTCTACATCTACAACTTCCCCGGCTCCATGGAGGTCTCGGCCCTCTTCCGGCCCAACGTCAAATATAAGAAGGGCGTCACCGTCGAGTTCGACTTCCCCGCCAACGCCTTCTTCTGCTCGTCCGAGCACAACCTCATCCTCTTCACCGGCAAAGAGCCCAACATGCGCTGGCGCGAGTTCGGCGACTGCGTCTTCACCCTTGCCAAGGCCACCGGCGTCCGCCGGATCTACTTCGTCGGATCCTTCGGCGGCACCGTCCCCCACACCCGCGAGCCGCGCCTCTTCGCCTCCGTCTCCGACAAAAAGCTCCGCCCCAAGCTCCGCAAGTACGGCGTCAAGTTCACCGACTACGAGGGCCCCGCCTCCTTCAGCTCCTACCTCCTCAACCGGGCCGGCGAGCACGACCTCCAGATGATCAACTTCGCCGCCGAGATCCCCGCCTACATCGACGGCGTCAACCCGCTGTCGATCGAGTCCGTCACCCGCCGCCTCGCCTCGATCCTCGAACTGCCGGTCGACCTCGCCCCCATGCGCGTCGAGTCGGACGAGTGGTCCGCCCAGGTCACGACGATGCTCGAGGACGACAAAAAACTCGCCGGCCACGTCCGCAAGCTCGAGGACGCCTACGACACCGAGATGCTCGAGAACGCGGAAGACGACGCGTGAAACATGAAGAGGGTCGTTCGTAAGACAACGAAACGCTGACCGCACGTTACCCATGATCATGCCCACCCGCCGCCTCCCCCTGCTCGTCCTGGCGCTCCTCCCGAGCATCGCCCTGGCCGCCGGACCGATGGAACCCGAGCTCGTCCGCCCGACCCTCGTCGCCGACGTCTCGGCTATCACCCCCGGCGCGTCCTTCACGCTCGGCGTCCGCCTCCAGATCAAGCCCAAGTGGCACGTCTACTGGGCCAACCCGGGCGAGACCGGCCAGGCCACCGTCCTCAAACCCGCGGGCCCCGACGGGTTCACCTTCGGCCCCGTCCAGTGGCCCGTCCCCCTCCGCCTCGACCACGACTTCGGCCTGACCTACGCCTACGAGAACGACGTCCTGCTCATGATCCCCGTCACCGCGCCCAAAGACCTCAAGCCCGGTGGCTCCGTCACGCTCAAGGTCGAGGCCGACTGGCAGGTCTGCCACGACGACTGCATCGACGGCAAGGCCAGGCTCTCGATCACCCTCCCCGTCGCCGCCGACCCCAAACCCGCCAACGAAAAGCTCTTCACGACCTGGCGGGCCCGCCTGCCCATCGCCCAGGACCCGGCCGTGATCCGCGGGGTCGACCAGAAGTCGCCCGCCGGCAAGCCCGAACCGTCGGTGACCGTCACCTGGACCGCCGCCCCGCCCGCCAAAGTCGACTGGTACCCCGTCTCGACCCGCGCCGTCATGATCGAGAACGTCAAGCTGGCGACGAACGGCGCGACGACGCGGATCACGTTCAAATCGACCGTCTACAAGCCCGACCAACTGCCCGCGGGCGGCACGGTCGACGGGTTGCTCGTGTACGAAGACGCGAAGGGGCAGCGCGTCGGCACCCCGTTCCCGGTCAAGGTCGCGAAATGAGATTCGCGGATCGCACGAATACACTTAACATTCCGCCGTTAGATCGATATCACAGGTAACACGTCGCCATTGCCCGCCCGCACGGCCTCGACTGGTGGCACACGCCGCCGGGCCCGCGGGTGGCCGACAAATCGCTCTGGAGGAACCGCATGAAGCGTTTCATCGTCCCCGCCTTCGCCCTGCTCGCCACCGCCGGCTTCGTCATCGCCGCCGACGTCAAGTCGGGCCTGACCGCCGGCGAGTCGCCCGCCGCGTTCAACGTCAAGGACATCACCGGCCCGAACAAGGGCAAGAGCCTCTGCTACCGCTGCCAGTACGGCGCCAAGCCGGTCACGACGATCTTCACCCGCGAGGTCACGCCGGAGCTGGCGGCGCTCGTCAAGCAGATCGACGACCAGGTCGGCGCGAACAAGGACAAGAACATGAAGGCGTTCGTCGTCCTGCTGACCGAAGACGCCGACGCCGGCGCCAAGCAGCTCGAGAAGCTCGCCGCCGACCAGAAGATCACCAACGTCCCGCTCACCGTGTTCGACGGCGCCGCCGGCCCGGCCCCGTACAAGATCTCCAAGGACGCCGCCGTCACCGTCCTGATGTGGAACAAGATGCGCGTCGCCGCCAACCACGCGTTCGACACGGCCAAGCTGACCGACGAGCAGGTCAAGGCCGTCGCCGCCGACACGAAGAAGATCCTGAACTAAGCCGCGGTTCCACGCACTTCCGAATTCCTTCACCACGGAGGCACGGAGTCACGGAGAGCAGCCCGCTAATCCCGGCGCACTCTCCGTGCCTCAGTGTCTCCGTGGTTTATTATGGTTGATATGACCCGACCCTTCCCTTGGATCGCGGTGCTGGTGGCAGCCCTGTTCGGGACGACCGCCCTCGCCGGACAGTCCAACTCGCTCATGGACATCTCGGCCGACGGGACGCTCCTGGCGTGCTCGAACCGCGACTCGGGCACGGTCTCGATCGTCGCCCTGCCGTCGCACAAGAAGCTCCGCGAGTTCCCGGCCGGACATAAGCCCGAGGGCGTGTCGTTCGTCGGGTCGTCGCACAAGCTCGCCGTCGCCGCTTACCACGACGACCGCGTGCTGTTCGTCGACGCCGACACCGGCCAGTCGCTCGGCCAAGTCGACGTCGCCGACGAGCCCTACGGCGTGGTCTCCGACGCCGCCGGCGCCAAGGTATACGTCACGCTCAGCTACCCCGGGCAGATCGTCGAGATCGACGCGGCCGAGATGAAGGTCACCCGCACGTTCGACGCCGGGCCGTTCGTCCGCGGGCTGGCGATCACCAGGGACGGCGCCCGCCTGTTCGCGACTGAGTACTACACGGGCACCGTGCTCGCGATCGACCTGGCGGCCGGCAAGCTCGCCGACCGCTGGCCCGCGACCGCCTCCGACAACCTCGCCCGCCAGATCACGCTCCACCCGACCCGCCCCAAGGCCTACCTCTCGCACATCCGCAGCGCCACCGAGCGCGCCCACGGCGAGGGGTCGATCTTTCCGTACGTGTCGGTCATCGACACCGTCGCGCCGGCCCCGCCCCCGGCCAAGCGCCGCAAGCGCATCCCGATGGACTCGTTCATCGGCACGCACGTGACGGCCAACCCGTGGGAGGTCGCGATCTCCCCGGACGGCAAACGGTTCGTCGTCATCTTCGCCGGCACGAACGACATGTACGCGTGTGACGTGCTCGACGACGACTACCGCGAGATCGTGCACCGCAAGACCGAGGTGCTCGGCAACAACCCGCGGGCCGCCCGGTTCAGTCCGGACGGCAAGACGCTCTACGTCTACGACGCGCTCGACTTCAACGTCGTCGCGTACGACGCGGCGACCGTCCGCAAGGTGACGTTGATCCCCGTCACCGCCAACCCCCTTCCGGCCGACGTATTGCAGGGCAAGCGGCTCTTCTACTCCGCGCTCCAGCCGATGGCGTCGCGGCGGTGGATCGCCTGCTCGTCGTGCCACCCCGACGGCGAGACCGACGGCCGGACCTGGCAGAACCCCGAGGGCCTGCGCGACACGCCCGCGCTCGGGTTCATGGCCTGGACGCACCCGATCCACTGGTCGGCCGACCGCGACGAGGTGCAGGACTTCGAGTACACGATTCGCGGCAACCTGATGCAGGGTCGCGGGCTGGTGCGCGGGCGGATGAACAAGGAGCTGGGCGAGCCGAACAAGGGGCTGTCGAAGGACCTGGACGCGCTCAGCGCCTACTCGAACACGCACAAGCTGCCGATCAGCGAGCACGCGAAGAACGGCCTGTCGGACGCCGCCAAGCGCGGCAAAGACCTCTTCTTCTCCGCTGCCACCGCCTGCGCCACCTGCCACGCCGGCCCGTTCTACACCGACGGGAAGCTGCACGATGTGGGCACCCGCAAGGACGACCCGTCCGAAAAGATGCCCCCGGCCTACGACACGCCCACGCTGCTCGGCCTGTACAAGACCGCCCCCTACCTCCACCACGGCAAGGCCGCGACGCTGGCCGACGTGCTCACCACGCGCAACGCCGGCGACAAACACGGCAAGACGAGCCAGCTTTCGGCAACGCAGGTAAAGGACCTGGTCGAGTTCCTCATGGCGCTCCCGTACGAAGACCCGGAACCCGCGGCGAAGGCGCTGGGGATGAAGCCGGTGGAGCGGTGAGTGAGCGAGATCGGTCCGGGTGCCATGCCCTCGCACCGCGCCGACGGGACTGGTTCGCGGACAACGGTTGTCGCGGGGCGTGGGCATGCCCCAGCGGCGTCCGTTCTCGGAGATCTCGGAATCGAGAGCCGCTGGGGCGTGCCTACGCGAGCCGATCGCGCCGACGCGCGAGCCGATTCGATTGGCGGCTCGCGAAGGCATGGCACCCAGACACGTCGCACCTCCGGTACGAATCCGACCCCACAGGGGTCGTCTCGGGGGCGGAAATCGCTTGTTCTGTCACGTAGGATTGCAGTACCCTACGCCGGTTCGGTCCAACGGTCATCGAGTTTGTCACGTCGCGAGAGATGCTATGAAGACCACCGCCCGCCTGTTGGTTCCCACGATCGTCGCCGCGTTCGGAGTCGGCATGATCGCGCCGTCGCTGCGCGCCGCCGACGCGCCGGCGGCCAAGCCCCCCGAGGCGCCCGCGAAGGCGGAGGCCGGTGACAAGCCCGCCACACCCGAGAAGCCCGCGGAAACCGACAAGCCGATGACGCCGGACAAACCGGACGCGCCCGTCAAGCTGACGATGCCGGACAAGCCCGCCGCCCCCGCCCGGCCCGTGCCCCTCAAGCCCGCCGAGCGCATGGCCGTCCAGACCGCCGCCACCGCGCTCCTCCAGGAATACGCCAAGGCGCTCAAGGAGAAAAAGGCCGAACTCCCGCGCGAGAAGAGCGACTACTTCCCCGAGGCCAAGCCGGCCGGCGTGACGCCCGAGACGGTCCTCGACGGGCTGGCGAAGCGCCACTCGTCCGACCCGCGGGCCGACGCGTACGTGAAGTGGCAGCTGCTGTCCGGGATCAGCGGCCAGTTCCCGCCCGAGCTCAAGTCCAAGGCGCTGGCGGCGTACCAGGCGGCGCCGCGCCCGCCCGCCCACCCGGGCTTGGGGAAGATGAACCTCGACCGCGCGCTTAACCGCGTCGGGATCATGAAGAAGGAGGCCGAGGGCGACATCAATAAGGAGTACTCGACCGGGGTCAGCCAGTACCTGTCTAACATCGACGTGATCCTCGAGTACCGCGACGAGTTGTACGCGCGCCTGCCGGTCGACTTCGACACGTACGTCGCCGGGCTCAACGACGTGTACGAGCGCGTGACGGCCGGCGCGCCGGCGAACGAGGCGTGGGGGAAGATCAGCGCGGCCCTGCGCGGGTGGGCGATTACGGCAAAGGACCCGAAGCAGGTCATGCGGGTCGCCGGCGTGATCACCAAGCTGCGCGAGACCAATAAGGACGACCGCAACCGCCCCTACGCGAAGGTGACGTGGACCGACCAGGGGCTGAAATGGTCGGCCGAGTCCCCGATCCGGGACGACAAGTCGCTGGAAGAGACGGCGGCGTGGCTCGCCGAGCAGGCGAAAAACCCGGGCGGCGGATTGGGATTCAAGGACCCGACGGAAAAGAAGAAGTGAGTCGCTTGCCGCTTGCGGCTTAGCGACTGCGGGATCCTACATCCCAAGCGACAGCATCGCCGCCTCGCTCATGCGGTCCTTCGACCACGCCGGCTCCCACACCAGTTCCACCGTCGCGCTCTTGACCTCGGGGACGGTCTCGACGCGCCGCTCGACCTCGCCGGGCAGCGTCCCGGCGACCGGGCACCCGGGGGCCGTCAGCGTCATCTGCACGTGGACGTGCTTCTCGTCGTCGATCTCGATGTTGTAGATCAGGCCCAGCTCGTAAATGTCGACGGGGATCTCCGGGTCGTACACCGTCTTGAGCGCGGCGATGACCTTCCCCTCGAGGAGCTTGCGCGCGACGTCGGTCGTCGGCGCCGCGGGCGCGGCCGCTTGCGACTTCGCACCCTCCCCGGGCAGCGTCGCCGCGACCTCCGCGCGGAGTTGGTCGACCTTCCCGGAATTCGGGAGGACCGTGAGGCGAACGGGGTCGGGTTTGTCGGGAGTGTCGGTCGGCATGTTCGATGCTACGCCTCGATCTCGGTCGCCAGCGCGCGGATCCGCTTGACCATCCCGGCGAGCCCGTTGCGGCGCTGGACGGTGATGAACTGTTCGAGCCCGATGCGGGCGAAGAACGCCTCCACGTCGAACGCAAGGATGTCGCGGGCGCGCTGCCCGGAGAACAGCCGCTGGAGGATGCCGATCAGCCCGCGGACGATGTGCGCGTCGGAGTCGGCGACGAACTCGAGAGCGTTTTCCGAGCCCGGGCGGCCGCGGCCGAACAGGTGCACGACGCTCATGCACCCGTGCACGCGCGTGCGGTCCGTCTTGAGCCCGGCGGGCATCGCCGGGATCTTCTCGCCGGCCTCTAGGATGTACAGGTTTCGCGCGTCCCGGTCGCCCAGGGCCTCGAACAACTCGGCCAGGTCGTCCGCGGCGGCGGCGGGCGACGACGCGACCGCCGGGGCCCACTTCACGGCGTCGAGGTTTACGTCGCCACTCGCGGCGGCCGGCTCGACGACGCCCGCGGTCGCCGGGCCCTTCTTGATCGTCCGCTCGCGCAGTTTGACGATCGCCGCAACGGCCGCGTCGACGTCCGCCCGCGTGTTGTAGAACGCCAGCGAGATCCGGCTCGTCGCGGGGATCTTGAATCGGTCCATGACCGGCTGGCAGCAATGGTGGCCCGTGCGGATCGCCACGCCCTCGGCGTCGAGCGCCAGGCCGATGTCGAGCGCCGACATGGCCGGCTCGTCCATAACGAACGAGATCACACTCGCCTTTTGTTTCGCGGCGCCGACGATTCGCAGGCCGGGAATCTCGGTCAGCCGCGCGGTGGCGTATTCCAGCAGGTCGCGCTCGTGCGCCTCGAACGTGTCGAAGCCGACGGCGGTGACGTACTCGATCGCCGCCGCCAGTCCGATCACGCCCGCGATGTTCGGCGTGCCGGCCTCGAACTTGTTGGGCAGGTCCGCGTACTCGGTCTTCTCGATCGTGACGGACTTGATCATGTCCCCGCCGCCCATCAACGGGGGCATGCGGTCGAGCAACTCGCGGCGGCCGTACAGCGCGCCCACGCCCGTCGGGCCGAACAGCTTGTGACCCGAGAACGCATAGAAGTCGCACCCGATGTCGCGGACGTCCGTCTTGTGATGCGCGACCCACTGCGCCCCGTCGATCACGACCACCGCGCCGGCGCGATGGGCGAGCGTGGTCATCTCCTTGACCGGGTTGATCGTGCCCAGGCTGTTCGAGACGTGGTTCACCGAGACGATCTTGACCCGGCCGGACGAGAGCAGCCGCAGGTACGCGGCCTGGTCGAGCTCGCCCGCGTCGTTGATCGGGATCGCGCGGAGCATGGCCCCGGTCGCCTGGCAGGCCATCTGCCAGGGGACGATGTTCGAGTGGTGCTCCATCGTCGAGATGACGACCTCGTCGCCGGGTTTCAGGAACGCGCGGGCGTACGAGTGGGCGACGAGGTTGATCGACTCGGTCGTGCCGCGGGTGAAGAGGATCTCGACGGGGTCGGCGGCGTTAACGAACTGTTGGACGGCGACGCGGGCCTTCTCGTACAGGCCGGTGGCGACCTGCGAGAGCTCGTACACGCCGCGGTGGATGTTGGCGTTCTGACTCGCGTAGTAGGCGGCGAGCGCGTCGAGGACGGCCTGCGGCTTCTGCGTCGTCGCGCCGTTGTCGAGGTAGACCAGCGGCTTACCCGAGGAGGTCTTGGTGTGGAGGATCGGGAAATCGGAGCGCACGCGAGTCGCGTCGAAGGGGCGCCGGGAGGGCGAGGCTCCGTCCGAGCCGTGCTTCGTCGAAGTTGGGTGGAGGTCGAGGCTCATGAGATCCCGCTCGCGCGGGAATCCGACTCCACAGGAGCCGGCGTGCCAACGCGCGACGTCACATCGCCTTGCGGTCGTGGCTCGTCACGTCGGTGATCCGCAGGTCCTGCGGCAGGCCGAACTGGGCGGCCATGTGGTCTTCGACGCGGATCCGGAACGGGTCGACCTTGATCCGGCGGGTGACGTCGGCGGCGAACGCGTACGTCAGCAGGTGCCGGGCGGCCTCGAGGCCGACGCCGCGCGTGCGGAGGTAGAACACCATGTCCTCGTCCGCCGGGCCGGTCGTGCTGCCGTGCGTACACTTCACGTCGTCGGCGTAAATTTCGAGCGCCGGCTGGCTGTTCATCCGGGCGTCGTCCGAGAGCAGCAGCGTCTTGCTCGTCTGCTTGCTGTCGGTCTTCTGCGCATCCTTCTGAACGAAGATCTGACCCTTGAACACCGCGCTCGACTCGCCCGCGAGCACGTGCTTGTACAGCTCGTGGCTCGGGCAGTTGGCCTTCTCGTGGTGGAGCAGCGTGTGGTTGTCGCAGTGCTGCTGGCCGCCGATCAGCACCAGGCCGTTGAGCGTGGCGTAGGCGTACTCGCCGTTCATCAGGCAGTTCAGGTCGTTGCGCGAAAGCTTGGCGCCGGTCGAGACCGCGTGCGAGACGAAGTTGGTCGACCGGCCCAGGTGCACCTGCATCGTGGAGATGTGGTGGGCCGCCGGCGACTCGGCCTGCAGGCGGCAGTGGTCGATGTTGCAGTCGGCCCCGCAGACGATCTCGGTGACGGCGTTGGTGAAGTACGCGGCCTCGCCCGACGGGTCGCCGGCGTACGTCTCGACGATCGTGGCGCTCGCGCCGTCCCCCGCGACGATCAGCACGCGCGGGTGCGACGCGGTCGGGCGCTCGCCGCCGACGGACAACGCGGCGATGTGAACCGGCTGCTCGAGCTTCGTGCCCGCAGGCAAATAGAGGAACGCGCCGTCGGTCACGACGCCCGTGTTGAGCGCGACGAACGGGTTCTTGTCGACCGCGGCGTGGTGGGCGAGGTGCGGCTCGACGAGGTCCGGCTCGGTCGCCAGCGCCTGCGCCAAACTCATCAACTTGGCCCCGGGCGGCAGCCGGCCGATGCTCGAAAGATTGGCGTCGAAGTGACCGTTGACCAGGACGATCTCGATCGCGTCGTCGTTGCGAAAGGTGAAGCGGTCGAGCAGGGCGCCGGCGGCGTCGGACGACACGCGCGGGGCGGGCTCGTAGGCCGTCCGGGCGATCGGGCTGACGTCGGTGAACCGCCAGGCCTCGTTCCGGCGTGCCGGGAAGCCGACCTTCTCGAACCGCGCGCGGGCCATGGCACGGAGGCGGTCGACCCACGCGGGCGCACCGGCCCCGGCGGGCACTTCCCGGGCGATCCGCGCGAAGTAGTCGTGTGAGGCCATCTTGTTGTCGAGCACCTGTGTCATCCTGAACTCCGTTCCACGCGCGCGGTCCGCTTCGAACTCCTGCCACTCACGCCCCGGCGGCGATCGCCTCGTAACCCCGCTCTTCGACCTTCGCCGCCAGTTCGCGCCCGCCCGACTCGGCGATCCGCCCGTCGATCATCACGTGGACGAAGTCGGGCACGATCGACTTGAGCAGCCGGTCCTGGTGCGTCACGACCAGCAGCGCCCGGTGCGCGTCCTGCTGGTGCAGCGTGTTGATCCCCTTCGACACCGTCTTGAGCGCGTCCACGTCCAGCCCCGAGTCGGTCTCGTCGAGCAGCCCGAGCTTGGGATTCATGACGGCCATCTGGAACACTTCGTTCCGCTTCTTCTCGCCGCCCGAGAAGCCCTCGTTGACCGCCCGCCGGGTGAACGACTGGTCGATCTCCAGCAGCTCGCGCTTCTCCTTGAACAGCTTGAGGAACTGCATCGCGTCGAGCTCGGCCTCGCCCCGGTGCTTGCGGACCTCGTTCACCGCCGCCTTGAGGAAGTAGTCGGTCGACACGCCCGGGATCTCGACCGGGTTCTGGAACGCGAGGAACACGCCCTCGCGCGCCCGCTCCTCGGCCGACATCTCGAGCAGGTCCTTCCCCTCATACGAGATCGACCCCTCGGTCACCTCGTACGTCTCGCGCCCGGCGATCACCTGGAAGAGCGTGGACTTGCCGCACCCGTTGCGGCCCATGACCGCGTGCACCTCGCCCGCGTTCACCGTCAGGTTCACGCCCTTGAGGATCTCGCGCCCGCCTTCGCCGGCGACCTTCGCGTGCAGATTCTTGATTTCGAGCAGTGCAGGCATCGGTGTCTTACTTTCTCTTACTTCTTAAGCCTCAGAACTTCAGGCGGTCTCTTTCAATCGCGGCATGGGGCTGCCGGCCGGTTCGGCGTCGATCTGGTCGACCACGTCCGCCCCGGGATAGTGGAACAGCTTCGGGGCCGGAAGCGGCCCTTCAGTTGCCGGGTCGTGACTCTCGATCAACAGTTCGAGCACTTCGCGCGCGTTCCTGGCGGCCTCCTCATACGTGGCCCCGTGGGTCTTGCACCCGTCCCATTCCGGCAACGAGACGACGTATTTTTGATCCTCCTCGGACCACTGAATGACGACCGTGTATTTTGGGGTGCTCATTCCTGACCACCTGCCTCTCGAACGGCCCGCCGAACGTCTTTCTCCTGATAACGATCAGCGTCATCGCCATCATGTCCGGACAACGTCACCTTCCGCTTGACTCGTGGGTGCGTCCACTTCGTATGGCTTCCTTTGCCGCCGCCAGGAAGCTGTGCCCAGCCGGCTCGCGACGGCATCGCCATTAGCTCGCGAATCTTCTTCCGCATCGCCGGCCCCTAGTCAGCCGACGCTGCCTTCCAAACTCACGCCCAGCAGTTTCTGGGCCTCCACCGCGAATTCCATCGGCAGCTCGCGGAACACGTCCTTGCAGAACCCGCTGACGATCATGTTGATCGCGTCCTCCAGCGCGATCCCGCGCGTCTTGCAATAAAAGAGCTGGTCTTCGCCGATCTTCGACGTCGACGCCTCGTGCTCGACCCGGCTGGTCGTGTTCCGCACGTCGATGTACGGGAACGTGTGCGCCCCGCACTTGCTCCCGAGCAGCAGCGAGTCGCACTGCGTGTAGTTCCGGCTGTTGGCCGCGCCCTTCAGCACCGACACCAGCCCGCGGTACGTGTTCTGGCCGACGCCGGCGCTGATCCCCTTGCTGACGATCGTCGACCGGGTGTTCCGCCCGATGTGGATCATCTTCGTGCCCGTGTCGGCCTGCTGGTGGTTGGCCGTCAGCGCGACGCTGTAGAACTCGCCCACGCTGTCGTCGCCCTGCAGGATCACGCTCGGGTACTTCCACGTGATCGCGCTGCCGGTCTCGACCTGCGTCCAGGTGATCTTGGCCTTCTCGAACGCCTTCCCGCGTTTGGTCACGAAGTTGTAGATCCCGCCCCGGCCGGTCTTCGGGTCGCCGGGGAACCAGTTCTGGACCGTGCTGTACTTGATCGTCGCGCCGGGCATGGCCACGAGCTCGACGACGGCCGCGTGCAATTGGTTCTCGTCCCGCTGCGGGGCCGTGCAGCCCTCGAGGTAGCTGACGTACGCGCCCTCGTCGGCGATAATCAGCGTTCGCTCGAACTGGCCGGTGTTCTTCGCGTTGATCCGGAAGTACGTGCTCAGCTCCATCGGGCACTTGACGCCCTTGGGGATGTACACGAACGACCCGTCCGTGAAGACGGCGCTGTTGAGCGTGGCGAAGAAGTTGTCGGAGTACGGGACGACCGACCCCATGTACTTCTGCACCAGCTCCGGGTGCTCGCGGACGGCCTCGCCGAACGAGCAGAAGATCACGCCCTTCTCGGCGAGTTGCTTGCGGAACGTCGTCACGACCGAGACCGAGTCGAACACCGCGTCGACCGCGACCGGCGTCTTGCCCTCTTCTTCGACGCCCAGCAGCGCCTTGCGCTCGTTGAGCGGGATGCCGAGCTTCTCGTACGTCGCCAGCAGTTCCGGGTCGACCTCGTCCAGGCTCTTGAGCTTGGGCTTGGGGGCCGAGAAGTAGCTCGTCGCCTGGTAGTCGATCGGCTGGTACTTCAGGTGCGGCCAGTGGTGCGGCTCCTCCATCGTGAGCCACTTGCGGAACGCCTTGAGCCGCCAGTCGAGCATCCACGCCGGCTCGCCCTTCTTGGCCGAGATGAAGCGCACCGTCTCCTCGGTCAGCCCCGGCGGGGCCGACTCGGATTCGATCGCCGTGACGAATCCCCACTTGTACTCCTGGTTCGCCAGCGTCTCGAGTTCTCGTTCGGCGGTAGGCATCTCGACAAGCCTCTCAGGCGGTAATCCACACGTTCCAACGTGATCGCAAGCAGACTTCCCCGCAGAGTCGCAGAGGACGCGGAGAAGTTAAGGAAAACGAGAGTGCTCTCATCACCTTGCCACGTGCGGCTCGGCGATAAAGAGATTGAACTCTCTGCGACCTCTGCGCCTCTGTGGCGAGTGATCTCGACTTAGGCCGAGAAGCTCGACCCGCAGCCGCACGAACTGGTCGCGTTGGGGTTCTTGAAGACGAACCCGCGGCCCATGACCTCGTCCTTGAAGTCGATCTCCGCCCCGTTGAGGTAGAGGTATGACTTCATGTCACAGAGGATGGCGACGCCGTTCGACTCGAGGAGTTCGTCCGACTCGCCCGGCTCGTCCTCGACCAGGTCGAGCATGTACGAGAAGCCCGAGCACCCGCCGCCCTTCACTCCGACGCGCAGGCGCGTCTTCTCGGCCGGGAGGTTCTGCTCGGTGATGATCGACTTAACTTCCTTGGCGGCCGCTTCGGTCAGGTTGATTGGCATGGTGCGATTCTCCTGTCTCGTCTGCTTCCCCGGGCGACACCGCGCGGGTGCGATTTGTGTTCTCGATCAACTGCCGGTGGCCAACGCGACCGCCCGGCAAACGGGCACTACGGTTGTTTCCCGGCCCCCACCGCCACGGGTTCGGGCCGCCTCAGCCGCTCGACCGGCACGTCGATCCGCCGGCCCGGCGTCACCAGGTCGGCGACCCGGACTTCCCGCAGGAAGCGGACCAGCCGGAGTTGCAAAGCCTGAACCGGCCCGGCGGATCCGGCGACCCGGGCCATTTCGCGTGCCCCGGGCACGGCCGCCTCTTCCATGCAGCCGCAGCCCGTGGTCGGGCTCTCGATCCGCTCGCCGCGCTCGCCGTGGCATTCGACGATCGCCACGAACTCGTGCAGGGTCAGCCGGGCGAGGTCGGCGCGGACGCGATATCCGCCCTTCACGCCCCGCGTGCTCTCGAGTACGCCATGACCTTGGAGCGTCTTGAGAATGTTCATCAGCAGGGCCTGGGGCAGCCCGTGCTCGGCGGCGATTTCCCGCGCCGACGCCACGCGCCCCGGCCGCTCAGCCAGGAAGGCCAGGGCCATGAGTGCGTACTCGGTCTTTTTGCTCAAGCACAGCATGTAGATTCAGTCTCAACGAATATAGGACTGCCGCAGTGCCATTTCAAGCGCAACCTTGGATTCGATGGCGGATCAAGTTCCTGCGCCTGCGCCCAACCCGGTTCGGTCACTCACCTTAGCGGCATGGGGAAGCAATGTCGGGATCGCGAAATTCCTTACCTCGTTCAAATGCACTGCCGGTATAATCTCGCGATCGCATCCCCATCGATCGGTGTATTCCCGTTTCCGCGGGGCGCCGAATCGTAGGCGGCGACTCTGACCGGGCGCAACGAAACACATCGAAGTATTGGGCCGGGGTGCCAAGGCACTGGCCGGCCCGTCCAATTCACCGCTCCTCCGAGCGAAGAAGACACGGATGGTCCGGACGATTCCTGTCTCCTGGCGGGGTTACCTGCTGGCCACAACCGTGGCGCTGCTGAGCGTCCTGGGCGCGTCCCGCGCGCTGGCCGAAGACGTCCCGTCTAAGTCCCACCTGTTACCGGTCGCGGTGGGGATCGTGATCGCCGCGTACTTCGGCGGCACCGGCCCGGGCATCTGGGCGACGGCCCTGTCGATGGGCGCGGCGGTCGTCGCCCTGGGAATGACACCGCTGGCCCGCATGCCCGACCTGATCGACCTGGCGTTGCTCGGCGGGCTCGGCGTCACGATCAGCACGCTCGTCGGACGGCTGCACGCCGCCCGGCGGGAGGCGGCCGCGTCGTCGGGCGCGCTGCGCGACAGCGAGACCCGATACCGCCACTTCATCGAGCAGAGCTCCGAGGGCATCTGGCGGTTCGAGGTCGACGAGCCGATCCCCGTCGACTGGCCCGCCGACCGTCAGATCGACGCGGCCTTCGAGCGCGGCTACCTGGCCGAGTGCAACGACGCGATGGCGCGCATGTACGGGTTCGACGCGGCGGCGGACCTGGTTGGCGCGCGCCTCAAGGACCTGCTGATCCCGACGGACCCTTCGAATCGCGCCTTCCTGACGGAGTTCGTCCGCGGGGGGTACCGGATCACGGCGGCCGAGTCGCAGGAGCGAGACCGACACGGAAATGCGAAAGTGTTCGTCAACTCGTTCGTCGGGACGGTCGAGGACGGCCTGCTGACGCGCGCGTGGGGGACGCAGGTCGACGTGACGGACCGGTGGCGGGCGGAGGAGCGGCTCCGCGCGAGCGAGGAACTCCTGCGACTGTCGGCCGAGGCGGCGCGGGTCGGGCCGTGGTCGTGGACGCCCGACGTGGACGCGATCGAATGGTCGCCGTCGCGGGCGGCGATGGGCGGCGCGGCGGCCGCGGCGGCGGTCCCACGAACGCTGGGCGAACTCCTGGACACCGTCGTCCCGGCGGACCGCCAGCGCGTGCGCGAGGCGGCGCTGGCGGCGGCGGGCGGGGCGCCGCTCGACGTCGAGTTCCGCAGCGCCGCGGCCGGCGGGGAAGACCCGGCAGGCCGCTGGGTGCGGGCCATGGGGCGCACGCTCAGGGACCGCGACGGCACGGTCCGCCTGCACGGCGTGACGATCGACGTCGACGACCACAAGCGTGCCGAGGCGACGGTCGCCGCGTCGGAGGCGCGCTTCCGCGCACTGATCGAGCAGAGCACCGACCTGATCTGCGTGTCCGACGCCGACGGCCGGGTCACGTTCGTCAGCCCCTCGGTCACGCGGATCTGCGGGTACGCGCCGGAGGAGTTCTGCCGGGCCGGCAAGTACGATCGGATGCCCGCCGACGACGCCCGGCGGATGCGGGCGGCGATGGAGGGGCTCGTGCGGCAGCGGGGCGGGCGCATCGACATCGAGCACCGCTACTTCCACGCCGACGGCTCGACCCGCTGGATCGAGGGCACCCTGACGAACCTGCTCGACGACCCGACCGTCCAGGGCATCGTCGGGAACTTCCGCGACGTGACCGACCGCATGCGGTTCGAGTCGGACCTGGAGCGCGCAAAAGATCAGGCGGAGGCGTCGCGGGCGCTCGCGGAGACGGCTCGGTCCGACGCCGAGCTGGCCAACCGCGAGAAGGACCGGTTCCTGGCGGTACTGAGCCACGAGCTGCGCACGCCCCTCACGCCCGTGCTGACGACGGTGCAGTCGCTCGAGGCCGACCCCGCGCTGGGCGCGGACGTACACGATGCGATGGCGATGATCCGCCGGAACGTCGAGCTCGAGGCCCGCCTGATCGACGACCTGCTGGACCTGACCCGGATCGCCCGCGGGAAACTGGTGCTGGCGACCCAGCCGGTCGACGTGCACGCCAAGCTCCGCCAGGTCGTCCAGATCTGCGACCCCGAGCTGCGCGGGAAGCAGATCGCGCTGTCCGTCGACCTGTCGGCTTCCGAATCGTGGGCGCAGGCGGACCCGGCGCGCCTCCAGCAGGTGTTCTGGAATCTCCTGAAAAACGCCGTGAAGTTCACGCCCGAGGGCGGGCGGGTCACGGTACGGACGTCGAGCCCCGCGCCGGGCCGGCTGCGCGTCACGGTCGCCGACGACGGGATCGGGATCGACCCGCACCACCTCGGCCGCATCTTCGACGCCTTCGAACAGGTCGACCAGGGCGTGACGCGAAAGTACGGCGGACTGGGACTCGGGCTGGCGATCTGTAAGGCCCTGGTCGAGCTCCACAACGGGACGATCAGCGCGGCCAGCGCCGGCGCGGACCGAGGGGCGACGTTCACGGTCGAACTGGACACGTGTTGCGTGCCCGCGTCGACCGCGCCGGAGCGTGAGCTGCCGGCCGGGCGGGACCCGCGCCTGTCGATCCTGCTGGTCGAGGACCACGAGGACACCGCCCGCGCCGTCGCCCGCCTGCTCCGCGGTTACGGCTGGCAGGTGCGCGTCGCCGACACGGTCGCGTCGGCCGTCCAGGTCGCGGGCGCCGAGGAGTTCGACCTGCTGATCAGCGACATCGGCCTGCCCGACGGGAGCGGCCTGGACCTGATGCGCCAACTGCTCGCGCGCAAACCCACCAAGGGCATCTGCCTGTCCGGGTTCGGGATGGAAGAGGACGTCCGCAAGAGCCGCGACGCCGGCTTCCTCGAGCACCTGACCAAGCCGGTGAACGTGTCGCAGTTGAAGAGGGCGATCATCCGCACGACGTGCGGGGACCACCCGCCGCTGTCGCAGACGGATCGACCGAGTTAGCTGCGGGTCAACGACCTGCTGACGCGCCCGACCTCGCAACAGTGGGGCAGACATTCTTGTCTGTCCGGACGGGTGAGCGGGGGCACTCTTGCCCTCCGATCCCGTCCGTACTCGCGTACCGCGCGTCAGCAACGCGGTTGCATTGCAGCTACCCGCGTCAATCGATCGTCACCGGGTTATCCGTGTTCTCGTCGACCCACGAGAGGCTCACCGGCTTGATGTTGAACCCGTTGCCGTCGCCGACCAGTTTCGCGTCGTACCCGCCGCTGATCGCCCCGCCCTTGAACGCCGGGCGGTCGGCCGCGTGCAGCTTGCCCAGCGCGAAGATCGGGGCGATCGGGCCCGGGTCGCTCGTGTTGTTCTTCGCGGTCATCACGGCGAACAAATCGCGCACGTTCCCGTGGGCCTGGAACCCGGAGAAGGTGCCCACGTCCATCAGGACGGTCTCGTCCGCCGTCTTGGCGGCGGCGACGGTCCCCTGCTCGGACCCGATGAACGCCACGGAGAACTGCGAGTGATCGGCGTAGTCGGTGCCGGAGAAGTCGAACCCGCCCGTCGCGATCGTCGCCGGGTCGAGCGCGACGATCCGGTCGACCCCGCCCGTCACGTTCCGGGCGATCTCGTCGGTCATGTACCCGCCGTAGCTGTGCCCGACCAGGTTGATGTTCGACCCCGGGATGCCCCACGACTCGAGCTTGTTGGCCGCCCATTCGCCGACGTCGGCGATCGCGAACACGACGTTGAACGGATTCACGTCCGACGCGACCGACGACCAGTCGAGTTGCAACACCTGGACGTGCCGCGACGCCGCGTCGATCGAGTGGGCGATGTCGGCCATCGCGATCGGGCTCCCCAGCCACCCGTGGATCGTCACCCACGTCTCCCGGTTCGGGTCGATCGGCGTCGCCAGCCCGCTGGCGTTGGTCAGCGAGAGCGTCACGTCGTCCCCGTCGATGTCGACCGTCTCGTAGTTCAGGTCGGCCTGGATCTTCAAATTGAACGGCGTATCGAGCCCCCGCTTGCCCCGCTCGACCCCGACGAAGTACGTCCCCGCCTTGAGCGTCCGGCTGATCCACTCCGACCGCGCGAGGATGTTCTGCGAGAACACCATCGTCTCGCCGTTGGTGTCGAACAGCCGTAGGTTCGCGTTGGACGTCAGCCCGTCGAGGATCACGTTGACGTTCCCCTTCCCCCGCACGGAGAAGCTGTAGTAGTCCCCCGTCTCGCCGGCCGACAGCTCGTCGGCGATCACGACCTGATCCCCCACCCGCCCGATCGGGGCGTTCCGGCGGATCGAGTCCCGCCCGTCCAGCTCGATCGGCGTGGCGGCCAGCAGCGTGCGGTTCTCCAACGGCTCAAAAACGTCTCGCAAGGGCGGCTCCGGGTCAGGGGTACAACGTCGGCGACCTATCCCGGTTATCGGCACGGGCCACCTATTAGTAGACGTCACCGAGGCCCCATCTGTTCGCATTTTGAGCGGGATGTGCGGGATGAACGGGTTGCGCGGACCAGAAGCCCCGCTTCGTGAGTCAGATTACCCTCCCGAGACCCCGTGTAGCCGCGTCCCGAAGGGCAAGCGAGAGCGCACCCCGCGGGGGAGCGTGTTCCGCGTAACCGGGGTCGTCTTCCCAAGCGAACGCCTCGAACCTCGGGTGCGAATCCGACTCCGCAGGAGTCGGCGTGGGTCGGAGCGCGGAGCCTATCGCGGCTCCGTGCCTGTCCGCACCGCAACCTCGCGCGCCAGTCGCGCCGCGAGTTCCGCCCGCGGCACGAACTCCTCCCCACCCTCGGCGATCAGATAGGCCCCCGCCCGCTCGCCCTCGACCATGTCGAGCGTGTTCGCGACCAGGTAATCCGCGCCACTCGCCGTCCGGCTCGCCCGCCCGATCGCCAGCAGTTTCTCCGTGTCAATCCCCACCTCGAGCTTGAACTTGAACAACAGCCCCCGGTGGCCCCACTCCGTGCGGAACAGGTCGACGAGCTTCTCCGTGCGCTCGCCGAGCACGGCGATCTGGGCGTGATCCGATTTCACCTTCCCCGCCTGCGCGTCGCGGACAACCCACCGCTCCACACCCGGATTCGCCGGGTCGACCTGTCGCTCGGTCACGGCGTACGTCCGCACCGGCCGGTAGTCCGCCACCGCCGCCGTCATGAACACCGCGTCATATCGCTCGCGCCCCATCCGCGCCGCCAGCGCCCCGCGAAGCTCGGCGTGCGATCGAAACGTCGAAGCGCGGAGCCGGTCACCCGTCCCGGCCCGTTCGATCTCCGCGACGTGCGCGGCATTGCTCGTGAGCAGGTCCACCGTGCCGAGATCCGCCAGCTTCCGGGCAATCCCATACCCCGTGTTGCCGGTGAAGACGTTCCCCCAGTCGCGCACGCGGTCGATCATCTCGCGCGTGTTGCCGGCGGTGACGAGAAAGCGGAGCGGTGGGATCAGACGAGTCTCCGGTGCGGTCATTAGGCAACCGATGATAACCGGACGCCCCGGTTTAGCCGCGATCCGAAGGGCGAGCGTCAGCGCCGCCCGCAGGGGAGCGCGTCGCGCGGACGCCGCGGCAGATCGCCCGTCTCCCTTCGTCATGACGGTGATTGAACCACTGCCTTGCGCAAACGCGCAGTCGCCTCGACACCCCCCCGCCCCTCCCCTATCCTTCCCCTCCCATGTCCGACCCCGCCGACACGCCCGCGCCCCCACCCGAACCGGCCCCCGCCGCGGCGCCGCCGATTGCACCCCCGACGCGCTCCTTCCTCGTCCAGAAGTTCGCCAAGCTCAGCCTGAACAACCTCACCGTCATCGGCTACTCCGTCGCCGGCGAGGAAACCGTCTGCCAGATCCCCGAGCTCAACGTCTGCTTCGACATCGGCCGGGCCCCCTACTTCGCCCTCACGTCCGACTTCGTCTGCATCTCGCACGGCCACATGGACCACCTGGCCGGCATCGCCTATTACCTCTCCCAGCGGTTCTTCCAGGGCATGAAGCCGGGCACGATCCTGCTCCCGCGCGACCTCGTGCCCGGCGTCGACCAGATGCTCCGCTGCTGGCGCGGCATCGAGCGCCAGCAGACGCCGTACAAGCTCGTCGGCCTCGCGCCGGGCGAGTCGTTCGCCGTCCGCAAGGATTTCCTCATCCGCGCCGTCGAAACACATCACGGCGGGTCCTCCCTCGGCTACGCGCTGGTCTCCGTGCGCGAGAAGCTCAAGCCCGAATACCTCGGCCGCCCAGGCCCCGAGCTGGCCGCGTTGCGCAAGGCCGGCACGGAAATCCAGTACCGCACCGAAGTCCCGCTCGTCACCTTCCTCGGCGATACGAGCTTCGGCACCGTCTTCGACCAACCGGACGTGATCAACGCCGAGATCCTGATCACCGAGTGCACGTTCTACGAGGCCGACCACAAGGCCCGCGCCAAGCACGGCCGGCACCTCCACGTCGACACGTTCGTCGAGAAGGTCGTGCCGAAGCTGAAGAACAAGTACGTGGTCGTCTCGCACGTCTCGCGCCGCACCGGCGTCCGCCGCGCCAAGCGCACCCTTTCCCGCCGCCTCGGCGCGGAGGAGATGAAGCGTTTCCTGTTCCTGATGGACCTGGAAAACGCGACGGACGCCGGCGACATGGAAGACCTGGGCCCCAAGCCCGACAACGACGCCGGTGAGTGACCGCGACGCGCGGCTACTCGCACGGCACGTCGCGCCCGACCCCGCCGCCCCGCGCCCACGCCGCCACCGCCCGCGCGAACGCCCGGGCCTCGACCACCAGCCAGTCGTGCCCGCCGTCGTCGACGCAGTACACCTGCGCGTTCGGGATCCACGCCGCGAACTCCTCGGCCGCCCGCGCCCCGGCGACGTGGTCGTGCCGGCCCCACACGATCAGCGTCGGCGCGCCGACCCGCCGCGCGACCGCCGCCGCCTCCTCCTCCTGCCCGGTCAGCGCGAGCTCCCGCTGGTGCCACAGCGCCCGCGTCTGCTTCACCGCGTTCCCGATCAGCACCGGCCCCGCCCGCAGCGGGAACGTGCCCTCGTACGCCAGCGACAACGCGTACCCCACCATCATCCGCAACAATGAACCGAGCGGCTCGGCCCCGATCGACCCCATCATCACGACGCGCCCGATGCGCGACGGGTGGTCCGCCGCCATGCGCATGACCACCGGCCCGGAATTCGAGTGCCCCACGATCAGCGCGGCCTTGGCCAGCCCGACCCGATCCATGAACGCGATGACCCACCCGGCGAGGCGTGCGAAATCCCACCCCTCCGGCAAGCGCGCCGTCGAGAGCCCCCCGGGCAGTTCGACCAGCACCACCCGGTACCCCTCAGCCGCCAGCGCCCGCCCGGTCGGCTCGTACACGCTCATCGCCGCCACCGGGCTCCCGACCACCACCGCCACGTCGGCCCCGGCGTCCCCGTAATCCGAATACCGCCCCGTCCCGCCGAGCAGGGTGACGGCGCGCCGATAGCTCCGCGAAGGCATCGCGGCACTCTACGCCACCCGCCCCCCCGCGCGATCCAGCGCAGTCGCCAAAACGAGCGACCGGCGCGGCCTCGGGAACCGCGCCGGTCGTCACGCACTGCTATGATTCGCTTCGCGTGCTCACGTGGCATGGGTACCGCCCGTAGGGCTATACACGTGTAGTGTGCCGTTCGCGGTCCACGCGCTCGCCTTCGGACTCGCTCGAAGCTCGTCCTCCGGGTCGCGGCTAAACGGGGAAGCTCACGCCGCTTCCACCAGCAACCCCACCCGCCCGCCCCACCGCAGCTTGCGATACGCCTGCACGCTCACCATCCCGCTCTCGAGCATCGGCGCCAGCGCCTCGGCCGACGCGTCCGCGTGATCCACCAGCAGCCGCAGCCGCGGGTGGCGGTGCGCGTCGATCGCCAGTTGCGGCATCGCCATCGCGATCAGCCCGCGGTTTTCGGTC
>DATHXE010000144.1:0-13077 GCA_035459845.1 Tepidisphaeraceae bacterium
CGCCCCCGACGTCGCCGCCCACGACCCCGCCCGATCCCACCCCCACCACCGGCGGCCCCACCACTCCGCCGCCCGTCCCCGCCGGCCCGCCGCTCACCCTCACCGAGAAGCGCATCAAGTCCCTGCGCAACCTCACCCGCATCTCCGCCGCCCTCACCGACTACCGCAAGAAGCACGCCGGCGCATTCCCCGACTCGCTCCAGTCCCTGGTCGACGCCGGCCTGACCCCCGCCGACACGATCGCCTCCCCGTTCGGCGCACGCTCCCAATACGTGACCAAGTCGAGCAAGCGGATCGCCAAGGACCTCCCGGCCAACTACGTCCTGGCCTACGACGGCGCCCAAACCGCCGAAGACCCCCAGCAACGTGCTGCCGTCCTCTGGGGCAACGGCAAGGTAGAAATGGTCGGCTCCGACGCGCTCTTGAAGGCGGTCGGCGAGACCGAGAAACTCTTCGAGTCGCTGACGAAGTAGCTTACGCACGATCGAAAACCGAAGACGAAAAACGTAAAGCTTTACGTTTTTCGTCTTTTCGTTTTCTGTCCGGCTCCCCCTCACCCCAACGGATTAATCACCATCCCCGTCGCCAGCTTCGGGAAAAAATACGTGCTCTTCTGCGGCATCACCTCGTTGTGCTTCCCGAGGTCCTCCAGCGCATGCAGCGGCGTCGGCTGAAGGATCAGCGCGATCTGATTCTTCACCCCGTCCGTCTGCGGGACCACCAGCGCCGGGTCGCTCACGTACGCCTTGGTGATCTCCTTCCCGCCCGCGAACTTGGGTTGAATCACCTCGTCGAGCAGGTACCGCTGCAAGATCGCCACGTCCAGCATCCGCCACGCGTCACTCTGCCCCGGCTCCAGCGCCTTGAGCACGTCGTGATTCATCAGCGACAGTTGGTACAGCTTCTTCTCTCGCCCGTCGTACACGCCCAGCGTGTGCGCGCCGACCTTCGGCATCGTCTCGGCGATCCACCGCCCCACGCTCTCCGGCGCGACGTTCGTGTCCGTCACGTTGAACGTGTTCGACACGGCGTCGACGAACGCGCTCGCGTCGAAATTCTCCAGCCCGCCGATCAGCCGGTGCGTCGCCTGGATGATCAGCCCCGGGTCGTTCATCGAGATCAAACAGAACATGCAGTAGTTCGCCGGGTGGTGCGGCGGCAGGGGGGCCCCGCCGTTCTGCTCGATCATCAGCCGCTGATATTCCAACGCCGTTGTATACCGGTGGTGCCCGTCGGCGATGTACACCGGCTTGTTCCCCATCATGTCCTGGACCTTCACCTCCAGGTCCGGGTCCGACACCTTCCACAAATCCGACTTCACCCCGTCCAGCGTCCCCGTCAGGTCCGGCCGCCCCAGGTTCGCGTACAGCAGGTTCGTGATCTCGTTCCCCCGGTCGTTGAACAGCCCGAAGATCGGCGACATCTGGCACCCCGTCGCCCGCATCAGCGCGAACCGGTCCTCGATCGCCCCCTTGTACGTCTTCTCGTGCGGCACCACCTCGCCCTGCCCGAACGGCGATAGCCGCACCAGCCCGAAGAACCCGCGCCGCCGCACCGTCCGCCCGTTGTGGTCGTACGTCTGCGAGTACGGGTAAAACGCCGTCCGGTGCTCGCGCACCAGAATCTTCGCGTCCAGCCACGCCCGCAGCGTGACCGCCGACCGCTCGTACACCTCCGCCGGCCCCGCCGCCTTCGGCGGAATGTGCGGCAAATCGATCGCGACGATGTTGTTCGGGTGCTTCCCCTGCAACACCCCCCGTTGTTCCTCATTCAACACATCAAACGGCGGCGCAATCAAATTGGAAACGTCGTGAAACCGAGTCGTATCGAAGTGAATCGCACCGAATGAGCGCACGTGGGCCATGCGCGCGATTGTCAATCGTCCAACGTCAATTGTCCATCGCGCGATCCCTCATCGCGACGCCCGTTCCGGGTGCCATGCCCTCGCACCGCGCCGGACGAGTTCCGTCCGCGAAAGTGCGCTACCGCGGTGCGTGGGCATGCCCCAGCGGCGTTCGCATCGCCCATTGCGTGTCGAGCGATCATCGCAATTCCCCTCTTATGGCGCCGCCGCGATCACGCCGAGCACCATACCCACCTGAACTTCCTCGTCCGCCATCGCGATCTGCCGAAGCGTGCCAGACGCCGGAGACGGCAGTTCAACGGATGCCTTGTCGGTTTCTAACTCGCAAATCGGCTGGTCGAGATGCACGACAGAACGATCGCCCGCGATCCAGCGAACCAGCCGGATGGGCTCGAGCGGGCCGGGCGGCACATGGATTTCAGTCGGTTGCATCGGAGCCTCACGCTATTCGACCAACTCCCCGACAATCATCACCGCCCCCGGATACCAAGCCGTCCCGTCGAACCGCTCCGGCTTATCCATCTTCTCGTTCCGCTGCGCCAAAATTTTCACCTTGTCCGGCTGCTTCGCGTCCAGCGTGATCTTCACCGTGTGTACCGCCTCGGGCGCATCCGCCACCAGCCCCAACTGCGCCAGCCGGTGGTACGTGCAGTACGCGTCGAACCGCGGCTTGATCGCCGGCGCCCCGCCGTCGACCGCCACGCTCACCTGCCCACAGTCCGGCCCGATCACGTCGTACACCGCCGCGTACGTCCCCCGAAACTTGAACTCGATCGTCTCCCCCGCCTTCGTCGCCTTGTGCAACTCCGGCAGCCGGTTCGCGAACCGCTTGCCCACCGAATCCTTCGCGGCATCGAGCTTGGCCACGCCCTTCGACAGCTTCAGCTTCGCCAGCGGAACGATCTTCGCGTTCTCGTAATTGTCCGCCCGCACCGGCGCCTCGAGGTTGTGCGGCGACAGCGCCCTGGGCGCGCCCGCCGGCCCCCCGAACGACGCCTTCGCGATCGCCGGCCAAGACCGCTCGATCGCCTCGACGTACAGCGCGTGCCCCGTGTCCGGGAACGGGTGCACGCCGTCCGGTGCGAACAGCACCTTCCCCTCCACCGCCTTCCGCTCCTCGTCCGTCTTCGGCTTGGCCTGCTTCCAAAGCAGCGTCCCCGCCTTCGCGAGCTTGGCCACCTCCACGCCCATGTGGATCGTCGGGATCCCGTAGTGCTCCGCCACCTTCTCCATCGCGCTCGCCGACCGCTGCATCTTCCCCTCGTACAACGGCGGCACCAGCGACTCGGTCACCGTGTACACGAAGCACACGTCGCACTCCGGCAGCGCCCGCCACGCCTGCCGCACGATCCCCTCCACGCACTTGATGATCCGCTCCGGCGACGTCCCCCCGTCGTTCACCGCGAACTCCACGAAGAGCAGATCGGGCTTGTGATCCAGCACGTCCTGCTTCAGCCGGAACACGCCCAGGTCCGACCCCGTCCCGCCGATCGCCGCATTGACCTGCGACACCTTCGCCTTCGGAAACGCCGCCTGCAGCATCGCCAGCGACTTGGGCCGCCACCCCTCCTGCGCCGTGATCGACCCGCCGAGGTACGCGACGCGCACATCACCGCCCTGCGTCGCCTTCGCAATGAAATTCGCCAACCCCGCCCGCGGCGAGCACTCCACCAGCGGCGCTAGCGGGAATTCCTGCCCGCCCGCCACCCGACCGATCAACATCAGCACCACAAGACACATGAGACGGGACATCATCCGGGCTGTTATATGCCCGGACCCCTCGCCGGCAAGTTGGAGCGTGGCCCGAACGGGCGTGGCGGATAAGATCCCCACCCCATGCCGCGCGACGTTCGCCACATCCCCGTGATGCTCCGCCCGGTGCTCGACGTCCTGCGCCCGCGCCCCGGCGACGTCGTCGTCGACTGCACCCTGGGCCTCGGCGGACACACCGCCGCCCTCGCCGCCCGCGTCGGCCCCACCGGCCGAGTCATCGCCACCGACTTCGACGCCAACAACGTCGCGCTGGCGCGCGGCCGCCTCGAGGGCCTCGGCGCACGCGTCACGACCCACCCGCGCGACATCCCCGCGCGGTTCGAGCCCATCGTGAGCGGAGACGGGGGCGGGCGCGTCGATCCCGCCGGCCTCGCCCCGGTCGACCTGTTCAACACCAACTTCGCCGGCCTGCCCGGCGTCCTGCGCGACGCGGGCGTCGAGCATGTGAACGGCGTGCTCGCCGACGTCGGCGTCGCGTCGACGCAAATTGACGACCCCGCCCGCGGCTTCTCCTACCGCAAGCCCGGCCCCCTCGACATGCGCATGGACCCCACCCGCGGCCAACCCGCCTCGGCACTGCTCGCGCGCCTCACCGAGCGCGAGATCGCCACCGCGTTGCTCGAACTCGGCGACGAGACCGACGCCCCCGAGATCGCCCGCCTGATCGTCGCTCGCCGCCAACAGCACCCCATCCTCACGACGCAAGACCTCACCGCCATCGTCTGCGAGGCCCGCGACTTCACGCTCGCCCGCGCGGCCGGCGCCAAACTCCACCCCGCCGCCCGATCCTTCCAGGCCCTCCGCATCCTCGTCAACCGCGAACTCGCCAACCTCGAACGCCTGCTCGCCGTCCTCCCCGACGTCCTCGCGCCCGGCGCCGTCGCCGCCATCATCTCCTTCCACTCCGGCGAAGACCGCGTCGTCAAACGCGCCTTCCGCGACGGCGAACGCGCCGGCGCCTACTCCGAAACCTCCCCCGACCCCGTCACCGCCGACGACCGCGAAGTCCGCGAAAACCCCCGCTCCCGCTCCGCAAAACTCCGCTGGGCCCGCCGCGCGCCCTGATCACCCACCATCACCCCATCACACCATCACCCTCCCCCCCAATCACTCCACCCCCTGCAGCGTAAACCGATTGCTCATCGTCGGCTTCTGATCCAACTGGAACGCCACGAGCATCCCGGTCGTCGTGTCGTACGTGTATTCGAGCAGCGTCGCCCGATTGAACTCCCCGATCGGGAAGTACGTCCGCCCGCCCGGCCCCGCGTACGGCTTGCCCGCCATCGTCCGGATCCCCGTCACCGAATCGTCATCGAGCACCGTCGACGGCTTGAGCGCCGCCAGCGTCTTGGGCGACATCCAGAGCCCGCCGATCGCCCCCGAGCCGCCCGTGCGATCCCAGTCCACCGTGTGCGTCACCAGCGGTCCTTGCTGCACTACGAACGACTGCCGGTACGGCACGAACCCCGCCCCCGGCTTGGCGAACGTGTACTTCGCCGTCGCCGGGAAGTCGATCACCTGGCCCATCCCCGTATATCGCTGCTTGCCCGCCAGATTCAATGCCCGCGTCTTGGCGACCCACTCGGGCATGGGCTCATCGGCGCCGGGCCAGGCGATGTGGCGGACGCCGACCAACTCCGCCCGGATCAGGTGCTGGACGTGCCGCCCCCGGTACCAGAGCTGCGCCTGGAACGTGTGCAGGATCAGCACGCCCGACGTCGCGTCGAACGTCCACGACTGCACCTCACCGACGGCGCGCCCGGACTCCAGCCGGATCGCGGCGACAGTCTTTCCGGCCAGCGGGTAGTCCAGGCGCACGGCGCGGACGGGCTGAATCGGCCGGTCGACCAATTCGGCAAGCGCCCCGGGGTGCACCCAGTAGTCACCACCCGCCGCGGGCAGGAACGGCTTGCCCTCGAACCCGGCGATCGTCGGGTGCTGCTCGCCCGGCGCCGTCGCCCACGTGCGCGAGTCCAGCGCGACCACGCCCTTCTCGACCGCGGTGATGTCGACCTGCAGGAACCCCGCGCCCGACGCCCCGCCCGGGTTGTTGTGACCGACCATGCCCGCGACGGCCCCGGAGATCGCGTACATCATCCGCGTCCCCGGCTTGACCCATTCCGGGGCAGGCATGTCCTTAAGCTGGGGCATCACCGTCAGCCACGGGAGGCTGTCGGTCATGGCGGTGAAGCGCGGGAACTCGCCGGGCTGAACGGGCTGGGCGGATACGCCTCCCGCTGCCGCGCAAGCGGCCGAGGCGAGCGTGACGAACAGGAAATGTGTGGCGGCGCTCATGGTGTCGACTCCGTGGGAAGGGGACGGAGCGAGGTACGCGATGCAACCGGCAGTCTAGCAAACCACTCCGCCCCCTGGCAGATAATCTCGCCCCGCCGCCGCCCCCGTCGGGTGGTGCGGATCCGAGAATGTCCTAGCCGACTAGGACGGTTCCGTGGGCTCGAATCGGCCACGTCCCCGATGGTCGGCGGCGACGGACCGTCCACAATACAAATGTCGCGGACGCAACCGCGCGGGCACGGGGCGGCCCATTGTAGGGCGGTTGACCAAATCGCCCGTGAGGCCGGCCCGGCCCACTTCCGAAAGGAGCGTCACATGTTCCGCACTTCGAAACGCCGGATCGCCGGACTCGTCGCCATCGGCGGCGCCGCGCTGCTGGCCGGATGCCAGGACACCGGGGTCGCGCGAGATCCAGCCGGCCCGATGCCCGAGAAGGGGGTGATGTGCAGCAAGTGCCAGATCACCTACCTCGAATCGCCGCTGGCCAAGGGGTCGCCGTTCAAGTACACGACCGAGAAGATGGAGTGCCCGGACTGCAAGTCGGCCGTCGCGAATTTCTTCGCCACCGGCAAGTTGGAACACGCGTGCAAGACCTGTGGGCCGGATGCGCTGAAGATCTGCGACCGGCAGCACTAGTCGTGACGCTCCGTCGGTTGTAACGCCGATGGACCCCGGGCCGGCCCGAATGGACCGGCCCGGTTTCATTTCTGGAAGGGGATGCCGGGGACTCCCCTACACGTCGCGCCCCGCCACGTTGAAAATGTCGAATTCCTACCCCCTTTGCCCTTGAACACCGATGGGGGGGAACGCAATACTACTTACGGATGACCCGGGAAACCGGGTCGTCCGTCACGTCTGTAGCGTCGTCGGTGTACCCCCAATCTGGAGCAGTTCATGGCCCGCGATCTCGCGCCAGGTGGATGTCGTGACGTACATCTCCACGGGGCGGCACCGCGCCGGAGTGGCGCGTTCACACTGGTCGAACTGCTCGTGGTCATCGGCATCATCGCGCTCCTGATCAGCATCCTCCTCCCCGTGCTGAGCAAGGCGCGCGAGTCGGGCAACCGCGTCAAGTGCGCCGCCAACCTCCACAACCTTGGCATCGCCGCCATCGCGTTCGCCAACGACCACAAGGGCGTCTTCCCCACGTCCTACCAGATGCCCGACCCGGCGTACCCCTTCAAGTTCCCGGCGCTCATGTCGATGGACGAGACGCTGATGGACCTGCCCGCCCGCAAGTGGCGGACCCACGGCGTGCCGTTTCAGACCTTCCAGAAGTACGGTGCCGAGATGGGCAGCATGACCTGCCCCAGCGCCGACTATCAGGCCGTCAAAACCTATGACACGTCCGTCGGCGCGCCGCCCGAGTGGGGCCCGGTGCTCTGGATCCACTACGCCTGGGTTGCCGGCCTCACGACCGCCAACAAGGGCAAGAGCGGCGTCAACTGGGGCATGGCCGAGCCCGCGATCAAGCTCAACGACCGAGAGGCCCACCGGAAGATCCTCGCCGCCGACATGGTCTTCTACAGCGGCAACGGGACCAAGTGGTCGACCCAGCGCCCGAAGTACATGATCAACCACCGGTCGCGGACCGGGATCAACGCCGCGTACCAGAACATCCTGTACGCCGACGGCCGGGTCGAGGGACGCGGCGAAGACGCGTACTCGACGCCGCTCAACCAGAGCAACAACTACTCGCTACTGCACGCGGGCAGCGGCGTCGGCGGATACTTCTACTGGGGCCCGGACCTGACGAACCTGGTGCTCAACCCCCCGGCCCCGCCCAAGCCCCCCACGACCCCGCCGTCACCACCCCCGCCGCCGAACCCGAATCCGCCGCCGCCCCCCCCGCCCCCGATCCTGCCCAACCCGTTGCCGCAATAGTCGCGACGAAAGAAAAACCCACGGAGCGAGCTCCGTGGGCTTTCCTGCCGACCTTCGTCATTCGACGTTCGTCATTCATTCGAGCTTCGGATTTCGTCCTTCGTCATTCCCCGCGCTACTCCCTTTCCCGCGTCGGCGCCAGCAACACCCGGTACGGGTTCTCCTTCGCCGTCACCGGCCGCACCTCCACCCGCAGGATCACCGGCGGCTTCTCCGGCCGCCCCGTCTTCTTATCCGCCACGGGCGTCGCCCCGATCGCCTTGAGCGTCTTCAACCCCGCCGGCCCGACGACCTTCCCGAACACCGTGTAAGAGCCGTTCAGATTGCCGGCCGTCTTGGCGTCCAGGCACACGAAGAACTGCGACCCCGCCGAGTTGGCGAACTCCGGCCGCGGCGGGTTGTTCGGCGCCTCGTTCGGGTCCACGTTCCGCGCCATCGACACCACGCCCACGTCGTGCTTGCGGTCCGAAAACTCCGCGTCGATCGTGTAACCCGGCCCGCCCGACCCGTCCCCGCGCGGGTCCCCCGCCTGGACGACGAAGTCCGGGTCCACCCGGTGGAACGTCAGCCCGTCGTAGAACTTCTCCCCCGCCAGGCGCGCGAAGTTGTCGACCGTGACCGGCGCCACGTCCAGGTAGAACGCGATCGTCATATCGCCATGATCCGTCTCCACGATCGCGTACCGCAGCGGGTCGACCTTCACGACCATCGGCCCGGGCGGCGCCCCGCGCCGACGGTCCTCGCGCACCGAAACGACCAGCGGCGTGCCGACGAAGTGCGCCGGGCCCACCTCGTCCTTCGGCACCGCGTACAGCAGGTACGTGCCCGCCGTCCGCATCGCCGGAAAGAGCGTCCGCAAATCGGCCACACCCTCGGCCGCAAATTCCCGGGCGACCCCCGGCGCGGGATCCAAACTCGACCCGGCAAAGTCGGTCATCACCAGCGCGACCGCCTGCCCCCCCGGCGGGCGGACGGCGATCGTCCACGGCTGGTCGGCACCGAACCAACCCTTGGTCGGAAACAGGATCGACAACATCACGACGGCAGCGGCGGGGCTCATGCCGCTGTTTGTCGAACAACCCCCACCCGATGTCAATCGCGCCGATTCGCACAACCCGCGCGCGTCCCGCGATCGAAGTAGAAGGACGTACTTAGCGGTCGCACCGAAGGTGCACGTGACCGCCCGGACAGCGCGCGTCACACCCGTGCGCGAAAGACATCACCGCAGCGCCACCCCCGCGCAACAAAATCCCCAACAAATCTTCGCGCCCCACACCCGTCGCAACCGCCTCCCGTGCGCGCCCCTCGCCACGCCAGCGAGACATCCCCTGTAAGGGTAGACGCACGCTCATTGACAACCAGCACGAGCACTCCGGTTCTCGCGAGGACCGATCCGTACCGAAAAGTCCCGATTCGGTACCGCAAAGTACCGCTTTGTCCCGGTTTTTCGAGCCCCTTTCCACCCGTAAGAAACGGCCACGCATCGAGTTACGAAATTGCCGCCGCCACCAACGCCGTTTTTTTGCCGGCGCGCATGCCTTGCCCCCGCCCGGGGCCCCCCCGCCCTCGCTTTACATCATTCCGCACCTGCCTTAACGTTTTGCGCCCCCGCCGATCCTTTCGCGGCCACACGGATGAACCCGGTCAACCAGGGGGTGGAGTGGGCCGATAATGACTTCGGGTCTGCGTCCCGTGCGCGCACTCAATGCGCGGCAAGCCGTTTGTGGGTGAGCGTTCCATGCGTATCGGCCTGGTCTCTTACGAGTACCCCCCCCAGCAAGGGCTCGGCGGCGTCGGAACCTACATGTTCCGCCTCGCCGGCACCCTCGGCCGCGCGGGGCACGAGGTCCACGTGATCGCCGGGCCCAGCGACCGCGCGCCCATCCCCCAGCACAACGTCCACCTCCACCGCATCCCCGCCCGTTTCGAGATCCGCTCCGAAAACACCGCCCTCCGCTGGCTCTACTGGCAGGGCATGGCCCGCTTCATGGCCTGGATGCACCCGCTGATCTGGCACTGGATCAAGTGGGACCTCGCCGTGTTCGACGCCCTCCGCGAGCTCGACGCCGCCCACCCGCTCGACCTCGTCGAGTGCCCCGAGCACGCCGCCAACGGCTGGATGGCCGGCAAGCTCCACCGCTGGCCGATCGTCATGCGGATGCACTGCCCGTGGGAGCTCTTCGTCCGCATCAACCGGTTCCCGTTCAACCCCATGCACCGGGTGCTCTCGGCCCTCGAGCGGCGCACCGCCCGCTGCTACGCCGACGCCGTCACCGTCCCGTCCCGCGCCATGAAGAACGTCGTCGACCGCACGTGGGACCTGCGGCGTCCGCCGATCGTCTTCCCCAACTTCATGGACTTCCCCGAGGAGCGTCACCCGCTGCCCCCGGAGAACGGTCAGCCCCACATCGTCTGCGTCGGCCGGATCGAGCCGCTCAAAGGCCAGGACACGCTCGCCCAGGCCTTCGCGCTCGTCGCGCGGAAGTACCCGGCCGCCCGTCTCGTGATCGTCGGCCCGGACCGTTGGCCCGGCAAACGCTCGTTCGCCCAGCTCCTCCCGCGCCTCGTGCCCGACCCCGACATCCGCGCCCGGATCGACCTGCCCGGCGCCGTGCCGCTGGAGAAGGTGTCGAACATGCTACGGGCGGCGCGCGTGGCGGTCGTGTCGAGCCGGGGGTTCGAATCGTTCTCGTTTGCCGCCCTCGAAAGCCTCGCCGCCGGCCGGCCGGTGATCGCGACGGCGACCGGCGCCCTGCCCGAGATCGTCGAGCACGAGCAGACCGGCCTGATCGTGCCCGCGAGCGACCCGCGGAGCATGGCCGACGCGATGGACCGCATGCTGTCCGACCGGACCTACGCCGAGCGGATGGCCGCCGGCGGGTTCGAAACGGCGCGGGCCCGCTGCCACACCCCGCGCGTCCTCCCGCAGATCATGTCCTCCTACGACGAGGCCACGAGTTTCTTCTGCCAGGTCAAAGCCGCACGAAGCGAGCGAACCGCCCGGTCCTGGCGGGATGCGATCGATTCGGCCCGGAAGCAACTGCTGGGCGAAGTCGAGCAGGCCGTCGACGAGGGGCCGAGGGATGACGACCACGGGCACGGTACGGTCCACCCGCTCCGGCGTGCGGCGCGACCGCACTTGGACGTCGCCTAAGGCCCGGCGTTTATTTACATCGGCGGGGCACGATTTGACTCCGTTTCCGCATGCCATCTAATCGCCGTCATCGCGTCGGGCCCGCTTCGGGCCGGCGGTCACGGAGATCTGATTATGCCAGTGGACCTGAAGTCGAAGGCGAACTTGATCACGGGGCGCGCTGGCGGGCTGTGGTCCGAGTTTAAGGCGTTCGCGTTCAAAGGAAACCTGATCGACCTGGCGGTCGCGGTGGTGTTAGGGGCGGCGTTCGCCAAACTGATCGACGCGATCGTCAAGGGCGTGATCTTCCCGCTGATCAGCTACCTGGATTTCGGCAAGGGCGCGGGGTACCAGACGTGGTCGCTCGGGCGCATACCGATCGGAAACGTGCTCGCGGAACTCGTGAACTTCCTGCTGGTCGCGCTGGCGATCTTCATCGTGATCGTCAAGGTGATGGGCACCGTGATGAAGAAGGCGTCGGCCCCGCCGGCCGAGGGGGAGCCGGTCGAGAAGGAGTGCCCGCAGTGCCTGATGAAGGTGCCGTACAAGGCCCGGCGGTGCGGACACTGCACGTCGGACATCTCGGACACCCCGGGCGCGCAGCCCGCGCCGGTCGTCCCGATCGGACCGGTTTGATACCGGTGTGCCCACTTCAGTGGGGCACCTGATTCATTGATCAATCACCCGCGCGCACCACTTCCGGCGCGCGGGCCGCTCAGGGCAGGGAGATGTCGTCGGTACGTTTCGGACTTGGCGGAAGGAGCCAGAATGTTTGGTCAGCGGATGGCGGCCGCGTGCGCGGTCGGTCTCGGGTTGTGCGGCACGCCTGCGGCGTCGGCGGACGAGGTGATCTTCAACAACGGCGACCGCCTCACCGGCACGATCCTCGGGATCGACGGCGGCAAGATGAAGATCAAGACCAAGATCGCGGGCGAGATCGAGGTCAAGGCCGCGGACGTCAAGACGTTCACGACCGACGGGCCCGTCGAGTTCCGGACGAAGGACGGCGCGCGGGTCACCGGGCCGGCCAAGGCGTCGGAGCCCGGACAGGTGACGGTGACGCCCGCCGCCCCCGCGGGGCAGACGGTCGTCGCCCCGCCGGCCCGTCCGGTGCGGATCGCGGACGTGAAGTACCTGAACTTCAACGAGGGCTGGACCGGCGCCATCATCGGCGGCGCCATGTTCTCGCGCGGCAACACGTACGCCGACCAGGCCAACATCGCGTTCGACGCGACCCGGCGGACGGAAATCGACCGGTGGACGTTCACCGGCGGCTACAACTTCGGCCGCCAGCGCGACCCGAACTCGGGCGACAAGTTCACCTCGACCGACAACTGGTTCGCGACCGGCAAGTACGACCGCTTTCTCTCGGAAAAGTTCTACACGTTCGGGTCGATCCGCTACGAGCACGACCGGATCGCCGACCTCGACTACCGCCTGGTCCCGGGCGTCGGCCTGGGGTACCTGTGGATCGACACGCCCGACACCAAGTTCGACACCGAGGCCGGCCTGGCCTACGTGTGCGAGAAGTTCGGCGACGACACGTCGAACAGCTCGATGTCGCTCCGGCTCGCCTACCACTTCAAGAAGAACCTCTGGGCCGACAAGGTGCAGTTGTTCCACAACCTCGAGTACTACCCGAGCCTCGAGACGCTCGACGACTACCTGATCGTGACCGACGCGGGCTTGCGCACGGCGATCACGGAGAAGATGTTCGCCGAGTACAAGATCGAGTTCCGCTACGACGCGTCGCCGTCGGAGGCCAGCAGCCGGAGCGACCTGCGGCACATTGTGGGCGTGGGGTGGAAGTTCTGAGAAAAGGTCAGGGAGGGTCGCAACGACGCAAAGGCGCGGAGCACTGAAGGTAGGCACGGGCGCGGCTGATAGGCCGCGCCCGTGCGCATTTTACGCCCGGCCCCGTTCGCTCGCGATTCACTGCAACTGTGCTCCCGCGCCGCTTCCCGCGGCTCCTATAATCGCCCCGCATGTCTGCGCAGTCGCCCGTGTTTCCCTACGAGTCCGCCGTCGACCAGGACGACCGGCCCGCCCTCACCGTCGGCCTGATCACGCTTTTGCACGCGTTCACCCACGCGCTGCAGATGCTCCTGGTCCCGCTGTACCTGATGGT